>VBOW01000023.1 GCA_005893275.1 Candidatus Eisenbacteria bacterium
TTGCCTAAAGCGGCGCGTGGCCCGCGCCGCAGGGCTATACATCCCTGTCGGGGTCGCGGCAGTGTACGGGATTTCTAAACTCAAAATCCATCCCCAAAATGTTTCACGTGAAACATACCTGCAACTCACTGCAAATAGGCGAATTCATCCCCCGGTAGGCAGGGAAAGCGGCTCTAGCGGGGCTTCCGCGTGAGGTGGGCCGCACAGTCCTTCCAGGGAATCGCCCCTTGCCGGGCGTCGCGGATTGTTGGCTGCCCAGGGGCACGCCTCGATGCGGGGGGCGGCGGCCAGAGGGGCCCAGATGGGGAGCGGCGGTCCGGGGCACGCCTCGAATTGGGGGACCGCTGCGGGCAGGAACCGGTCGGTGCCCCGATGGGGAGGCCGCAACGGAGAGGGCCACCCCTCGATTGGGGCGGCGGCCCAGGCAGATCTCGATGCCGCGGATCGCTTCGGCCAGGCCCAGGCCCCGATGGGGGGCAGCGGCCAGGGGCACGCCTCGAATTGGGGGACCGCGGCGGGCAGGAACCAGTCGGTGCCCCGATGGGGAGGCCGCGGCGGAGAGGGCCACCCCTCGATTGGGGCGGCGACCCAGGCAGGTCTCGATGCCGGGGATCGCTTCGGCCAGGCCCCGGGCCCCGATGGGGGGGCAGCGGCCAGGGCACGCCTCGAAGTTGGAGGCGGCGGGCAGGGTCACGTCTGGATGGGGGGGGTGGTGGCCAGGCCCAGGCCCCGATGGGGGGCAGCGCCCGGGGGCACGCCTCGCGAAGCCGGGGGCCGCAGCGGCCGGGGGTCACACCTCGAAGCCGGAGGCCGCCGCGGGCAAGGACAGGGCGGCGTCTCTCCGGCGAGCGAGCACGCCAGCCAGATTGGCCCGGAACGCGCCTAATCCACCCCCGGCACCTAGCCAAAGCCCCACGGTTTGGGAGGTCAGCACCACTTTCCTGCGGCCGATAAGATTAAGCGACGTACTTGGAGCCCATTATGGGCATGTTTCACGTGAAACATGCCCTGACGGGGGCCCGTGAGCCGGACGGGGGCCTGTGGGCCCCGCGCCCCATGATGCGTGGGTCACCTTGGCCTGCGCTGGTCTACCCCGCTGGCCGCCTGGGGTGGGCCGGGGGGGAAGTATCCCCGAAGCAACTTCCCCCCGAACGCGCCCTCATGAACGGCAGCCCACCCCCCTAGCACACCGAGCCGCGAGACGAGTCGATCGGGTGAGGTGTCCATTCCGAGGAAGTAGATCCACTGGGCGCTCGGGCTCGCCACCCGTTCCGAGGAACGGAGGATCTCGGGCAGATCCCCCAGCGCCCTGATAAGGACATTTTGGTGGGGCTCGGCGGTCCAGCTGCGCCCGTACTCTTCGAGCCGCCCGCAGGCGACGGTCACGTTTCGAAGCCCCAATTCGCGCCCCGCCCGCTCGAGGAATCCCGCCTTCTTCTCGCGCGATTCGAGGATCGTGAAGCGTGTACGAGGCCAGACGATGGCGAGCGGTATGCCTGGGAACCCGCCGCCGCTGCCGATATCCAGCGCGGACGATGGCGGCGGAGATTGAAGGTCGATGGGATTCAGCGAGTCGAGGATATGCCGGGTGAAGAGCACGGTACGATCACCTCGGGCGACGAGCGAGAGCTGGGCTACCTGCGTGTAGACCAGCTGCGCGAATCTGGCGAGGAGATGGAGGGCATCCGGCGTCAGCGCGCCGGATGCAATTCGCTCCGAGAGGCGGTCCCTGAACTCGCCGAAGTCCGGCTCGAGGTCACGCGGTAGTTGAAGGGATGTGTGCGCGGCGGCGTTCCCGTTCGGCATAAATTACGAGGACCGCGGCATCGGCCGGGGAAACTCCGGGAATTCGGGCTGCCTGAGCGACAGTCCCTGGACGAAGCTTTCGAACCTTCTCGCGTCCTTCGTTCGAAAGCTCGCGAAGCGGCTCGTCCCAGATGGAATCATCAAGGTACAAACTTTCATATTGCGCGGCCCTCTCGACCTCGCGCAGCTGTCTCTGAATGTACCCCTCATAGCGAATCTCGATCGCCGCCGACTCTACTGTGTCGCGAGCGAAATCTGCAAGCTCACTACGAGCCAGAACCGCATCGAGGCTCAACGAGCCCCTGCTGAGCAGCTGCGCGAGCGAGGGCGGCTCGGCGCAATTCTCACGAGGGGTCCTGCCGTTCTTGAGCGCCTGGGTCGAACCGGCGGCGCCATCCGTCTGATTCTCTTCGCCCAGGGTCACGCGAATGGTGCGGAGCCGCTCGGTCGCGCGCTCGCGTTCCGCGACCCGCCCTTCGAGCAATGCGATCTCATCGGCGCCATGAGATCCCAGCTCGCGTGCCCGCGGCAGCAGCCGCTCCGCCGCGTTGTCTTGGCGCAGCAGCAATCGATACTCGGCGCTCGACGTGAACATGCGATAAGGCTCCTCCGTCCCTTTGGTTACTAGATCATCAATTAACACACCGAGATAAGCTTCTTCTCTGCCCAGACGAAACTCGGGCCGGCCCTGGATCCTCGACGCGGCATTGATCCCGGCGAATAGCCCCTGAGCCGCGGCCTCTTCGTAGCCCGAGGTGCCGTTGATCTGACCCGCGAGGTAGAGCCCTCGAATCGCGCGCGTCTCCAGAGTCGGCTTGAGCTGCGTCGGCGGAAGGAAATCGTATTCGACCGCGTAACCCGGTCGGATCATCTCCGCACATTCGAGCCCGGGAACGGTTCGCAGGATCTCGCGCTGGATCTCCTCCGGGAGGCTCGTCGACAAACCATTGATGTAGTACTCGTGAGTCTCGCGCCCCTCGGGCTCGATGAAGATCTGATGGGAGGGCTTGTCGGCGAAGCGCACGACCTTGTCTTCGATCGACGGGCAATAGCGCGGGCCGATGCCGCGAATTTTCCCTGTATAGAGTGGCGAGCGTCCAAGGTTCGCCCGGATCAACGCGTGGGTCTCCCCGGTCGTGTGGGTGAGGTGGCACAGGATCTGGTTCGTCCCGAGCGCCCTCGTGAAATGGGAGAAGGGCCGCGGCGGCTCATCGCCGGGCTGCTCGAGCATCCTCGAAAAATCGATCGAATCGCGATGAATGCGAGGGGGTGTGCCGGTCTTGAGCCGAAGCACGCGAAAACCCAGCTCGGCGAGGCACTCGGAAAGCCCGCGGGACGGGGCTTCGCCGACGCGGCCGCCGGCCATCGTGCGCTCGCCGATGTGCATGAGCCCGTTCATGAAGGTCCCCGGGGTCACGATCACCGCCTCCGCCTCGATCACGCCGCCGTCTTGGAGCGCGACCCCCTGAATCCGATCCCCGGCCGCGAGGAAGGCGACGACCTGGGCCTGGATCAGGGACACGCCCGGGGTGTGCTGCAAGTGTTCGCGCACGATCGCACGGTAGAGCGCTTTGTCTTCCTGCGCGCGCGGCGACCAGACGGCCGGACCTCGGGCCCGATTCAGCATCTTGAATTGGATTCCGGCGCGGTCGGCCATGCGCGCCATGATGCCGCCCAGCACGTCGATCTCCCGAACGAGGTGTCCCTTCGCGAGCCCGCCGATCGCTGGATTGCAGGACATTTGCGCGATCGCATCGAGGCTCATGGTCACGAGGGCCGTCTCGACGCCCATCGCGGCGGCGATGCACGCGGCCTCGCACCCCGCGTGCCCGGCTCCCACGACCACGAGGGGGTAGCGGCTCATTTTCCGATGCAGAACTGCGAGAAGATGGCCGCGACCACATCCTCATCGACGCCGCGGCCTACGATTTCACCGAGCATGTGGCGGGCTTCGGTCAGGTCGACCGCGATCAAATCATAGGAGGTGCCCTCCCTGAGCCCCCGCTCCCCCCGCTCCAGAGCCTCAGCGGCCCGGCGCAGCAGCGTTTCCTGCCGGACGCTCGTCGTCGGCAGCTCCTCGCCGGCGGCATCGCCCGAGATCCGCCGGAGCGAATCGCGAAGCGCGTCGCGAAGCGGCTCCGCGCCGCCCGGACGAACGGCCACCGTCTCGACCTCCGCGAGGAGCTGATCCTCGGGAATCTCGAATCCCCGCTCGTGCGCGGCCCGAGCCGGTCGGGCGGCCCCCGCCGCTCCGGCGTCGCCGCCCGCATGGGCGCGGGCGAGGTCCGCCTTGTTCCAGGCGACCACGAGCGGGCGGTCGGCGACCACCTTCATAGCGGCACGATCTTCGTCGGCGCTGGGCTCGGACCGGTCCAGCACCAGAACCGCCAGATCGGCGCGGCGGGCGGCGTCGTTCGTGCGTTCGAGCCCGAGCCGTTCCAAGGGATCCGCGGAGGAACGGACGCCCGCGGCATCACACAAACGCACTTCGATCCCCTCCAGCCAAATCGACTCTTCGACCGTGTCGCGGGTTGTCCCGGGGATTTCGCTCACGATCGCGCGCTCGTAGCCGACGAGCGCGTTCAGGAGGCTCGACTTTCCGACGTTCGGTCTTCCCAGGAGAGCGACGCGGACGCCTTGCTCCCGCCGCCGGGCTGCCGGCAGGCGCGAGAGCCACTCCCGAAAGGACGCGGCGAGCCCGGCGCACCGGTCGGCGAGCGCCGGGCCATCGAGGGATTCGTCCACGTCGCTCGGGAAATCGATCCGCGCCTCGATCTCCGCGAGCAGCCGCACGAGATCGCGGTCCAGACCCGACACGCGCCGCGACAGCGCCCCGCCCAATGCAGCCCCCGCCGCCCGGACCGCGCGCTCGGAGCGCGCCTTGACGAGCGCCGCGACCGCTTCCGCCTGCGCGAGATCGAGCTTCCCGTTCCGGAACGCGCGTTCCGTGAATTCGCCCGGCCTCGCCGCACGCGCACCCTCCGCGATCAAAGATTCCAAGATCGCGCCCGGGATCACGTTCCCGCCGTGGGAAGAGATCTCGACCACGTCTTCACCCGTGTAGGAGCGCGGAGCGCGGAAAATCGAGAGCAAGACGGTGTCGAGCGGCGAGCGGTCTACGTCCAGGAAGCTTCCGAGGAGAATTCGGTGGGAGGCGCTACACTCCGGGGAGCGCCGGCCGCGGAACCGGCGTGTCGCGATCGGGAGGGCCGAAGGGCCGCTCATCCGCACGATCGCGACGGCGGACTCTCCGGGCGCCGTGGCCAATGCCACGATCGTGTCGTTTTCCACCTTCGGCCATGCCTCGTCTTACTCGCGCGACCCGGCGCGCTTCTCTTCTTCACGCCGGATGATGACCCGCTTGAAAAGGCCATCCCCGACGCTGACGCTCGAGAAGCCGCCGACCTCCGCCACTTCCAGGTGCACGATGCGACGCTCGATCGCGGAGAGGGGCTCCGTCGAGGCCTCGGCGCCTGTTTGCTCCACTTCCTCGATGAGCGTGCGGGCCAGCTCGCGAAGGCTTTCCACGCGGCGATCGCGATATCCCGCGACATCCACCTCCACGCGCGGAATCGCATCCTCGGGCGCGCGAGCCCGCAGCATCCGCGCGACCAGATGCTGGAGCGCGGCGAGCGTCTCGCCGTCGCGGCCGATGAGGAACTGGTCCTTCTCTCCGGATTGGATCGCAACCCGGATTCCATCGCGCGTACGTTCGGCGCTCACCGTGGACGGGAAGCCCATCTGCTCGACGATCCCCGCGGTGATCGAGCGCACCGCTTCGACGAGCTCGGGTGTGATTTTCGAAGGGTCGAGCGGGGGGGGCGGCGGGCCGTACGTCTCGGCGGGCGCGCCGCGCCGGCCGCCGCGATGAGCCTCCTCCCCCACGGCGGACGCCTGACGTCGGACCGCGCCGGCGGGAATCCGGCCCCCGTCGGGAGACGAGGCGGGATCGCGACGCCAGGCGCGTACCTTCACCGGGCGAAATCCGCCCAAGGAATTGGCCGAGCGGCCCGGATCGAGAACCTCGATCGCGAGATCCTTGGGACTGATGCCCAGCCGGTCGGCCGCCTGATGCACCGCGTCTCCGTAACTCGCAGCTTCGACCTGTATCGAATCGCCCATGTTCGCTCGGTGGTTCGCGCGCCGGCCGCCTCAGCCCTGCGCGGCGAGCTTGCGGTCTTCGGCCAGATTGACCAGATACTGCTGCAGGGCCGACAGAAGATTGTTCACGGTCCAGTACAAGATTACTCCGGACGGAAAAGTATACATGAAGAAGAGCATGAAGAGAGGCATCACATACATCATGCCCTTCTGGGCCGGGGCGACAGGCGTCTGGGCCTGCAGCAGATACGTGCTGGCCGTCATGATGATGGGCATGAGATGGATCGGGAAGCCGCCGACCCTGGCCAACACGTCGGGCGCCGAGAGATCTCGAATGTAGCCGACGAACCCCGAGGCCCGAAGCTCCACCGAGAAGAGGAGCACGTTGTAGAGCGCGATGAAGACGGGCACTTGCAAGAGCATGGGCAGGCATCCGCTCATCGGGTTGACCTTGTTTTCCTTGTAGAGAGCCATCATCGCTTGGTTCAGCTTCATCGGATCGCCCTTGTACCGCTCCTGAAGCTCTTTGATCTGGGGCTGGAGGTGGTGCATGACCTTCATCGAGCGCAGACTGGATTGCGTGAGCGGGTAGAAGAGAAACTTGGTCCCTGCGGCCAGGATGATGATCACGATTCCGTAGTTGGGGATCACCTTGTAGAGCAGGTTCAGGCACGTGAGCATGAGCACGCTGATGCCGCGCATCCACTTCCAGCCCAGGTTGGCGACTTCGTCCAAGCCGGAGCCAACCGCCGCCAGCGTCTCGTAGTGGATGGGCCCCGCGTAGATGCGCGTGTGGCGCACGACCTCGGCCCCCGGAGGAGCCGCTCCGACGAACCATGCTGTCACGAGGCCCAATCCCGCGCCGCGGAAGACGACGTCGGATACGGTTCCCGAGTCGGGGATGACCGCGGCGATGAAATACTTGCTGCGGCTCGCCACCCAACGGACGTTTCCCGGGGGGACGATCCGCTCTCCGTTGGGACCAAGCTTCCCCGAGGGCACGCTCTCGAGCTTCGTGCCGAGGAGAGCCACGGCCTGCAGCTGGTCGTGCTTGGCGGAAGTCTCCGTGATCGGAAGGGGTGTCCCCCACCCGATGCGGTACCGGACGGGCCCCAGCTCGGGCGGCGCCGAAACCCGGATGTCGCTCTCGAGGAGCCGCCGGTCCCGGCCCAGCCGATAGCTCTTCGAGACGCGGATGCCGCTCGAGTCGATCGCATCGAAGGTCAGCGCGCCGCCGAGCGGGTCGTCTTGGGCGAGCCGAAAGGGAGCGTTCGAGAAATCCATCGCGTCCGCGCCGGCCTCCACGATGACTTGGAGCGCGCGAGCGCTGGGCGGCACGAGGTCCAAGGGCGCGTTCCGGACTTGGTCTTTGAAGGGGTCCAGAATCCAGTGGGAGATGGAGCCCCCTTCGCTCGTGAACTCGACCCTGAAATGCTCGGTCCTCAGCTCGCGGGTCTGGATCGGCGCCGGTTCGACCCTGGCGCTCCTCAGGACGGTTCCCGTGGACAGGATGGCCGTGGCAGCGCCCCCGGAAGCCCCGCTCGAGGAGGCACCGGTGGAGACGCCGGCCCCGCCTCCCGCCGGAGCGGACGGCTGCGTGGTCCCTTGGGGCCCGGGGCCCGACGGGGCGGGCTGCCCCGGCGCGCGGGTCCCTTGGGAAGGGACCGGTTTTTGTCGCGGGCGGTAGAACTTGGGTGAGATCACTTGGTCCAGAAGCAGGACCATCATGATCATGACCATCGCAAGGAGGACTTTACGATCCATGGCATGGCCGCGATCCGCTCAAGGGACCGGGTCGTAACCTCCGGGATGAAACGGATGGCAGCGAAGGACGCGGCGCACGATCAGCCAGAGCGCGGTCCGCAGCGGGCGCCGGGCAATCGCTTCTTCGGCATATCCGGAGCAACTCGGCTCGAAACGGCACGAGCGCGGCAAGGAGGGTGAGATCGCCACGCGGTAGAAGCGGATCAGGCACAACAAGAGGCGTCGGAGCCCGAAGGACGTCCTCCTCCGCGCCGAGACGCTCACGCGGGCTCCCGCCTCAGAAGATCGCCCATCTCCCCCGAGACCTCTTCGAGGGTCGCGATCGAGCAGGCGCTCCGTGCGATCCAGATCCGCCAGACAGCCCGGTCGCGCACGTGAGGGGAAACCTTTCGGAACGCCTCCCTGAGGAGCCGCTTCGCGCGATTCCTCCGGACGGCGGGGCCGACCCTGCGGCCCGCCACGAAGGCAGCCCGGCCGTGGTCCGGGCACCGCGGCATGCTCACCAGTGTCATCAAGCTGCCGTGAATCGACTTCCCTGACTGATACACTTCGCGGAATTGCCAGCCTTGGTGCAGGCGGCGATCGCGCGGTCGAACCGCGCCGGGCATCCTGGCCTCGAGCCTTGGGGCGACGCTATACCGTGAGGCGTTTGCGGCCTCGATCACGGCGGCGCTTCAGAACGGCGCGGCCGCCTCGCGTGCTCATGCGCTCGCGAAAGCCGTGCACCTTCTTTCGGCGGCGATTGTGGGGCTGAAACGTGCGCTTCACGCTGATTGCCTCTGACGTTGGGAATGGGATGGACTGAACACGAGCGCCGGAGTGTAACGAAACACTCCTGATCGGTCAAATGCGAAAGCCCAGCGATCGCAGCCGATACCCTCTCGCAAAAATTTTCGTTGCGCGCCTCGAAACCGCGGGCGTACTCTGCGCGACGCGAAGGCCGAGGGCGTGAATGCTTCTGTCGCGCTCCGGGTCCTCACCACCGGGCTTCCCCCGCGCGAAGGCGGCGCGCCCCTTCACCCGGACCTAAGAGTTGTGAGTATTATTCAAGCTGAGTTCCCTTTATCGGGGCGTAACGGACACGAGCCTCGCCCGTTACGCCCCGATTCTTTTGTGGATAAATATGTGGACAAGCTGTGGACACCCTGTGTGTGGATGGGGATGACATGATGACGATGGAGACAACGGTGGCCGGAGACATCTGGCAGGGCGCGCTCGAAAAAATTCAATCCCACATCTCAAGCCAAACGTTTGAAACGTGGTTTCGCTCTCTCGGTCCCCTCGAGTTCGACGGCTCCGCGTTGGTTCTGGAAGTGCCGAGCCAGTTCTACGTCGACTGGCTGGACCACCATTACCGCAGCCTCATCGAGTCCTCGCTCGCCGCGACCGCGGGGCGTCCGCTCGCGCTTTCCTTTCACGTCCGATCCACGGAAGCCCCGGTTTTCGAGGAACGCCCGCGCGGGCCCCTACCCGGCAGGATCGAGTGTTACCTAAGCCCGCATAACACGTTCGAAACCTTCATCGTCGGCAGCGGAAACCAATTCGCCCACGCGGTGGCGCAGGCGGTCGCCCAGAGCCCGGGGGAACGCTACAACCCGCTCTTTCTCTACGGCGGGGTCGGGCTCGGTAAGACCCACCTCATGCACGCGATCGGGCATCAGGTGCGCGCCACCCGCCCCCAGGCCCGGGTCTTTTTCGTGAGCGCCGAAAAGTTCATGAACGAGATGATCTACTCGATCCAGCACGCCACCACGCTCGAGTTCAAGAGCCGCTACCGCACGGCCGACGTTCTCCTCATCGACGACATCCAGTTCCTCGCTGGGAAAGAGAGCACGCAGGAGGAGTTTTTTCATACATTCAACACGCTCCACGACGCGCATAAGCAGATCGTCCTCACGAGCGACGGCCCGCCGAATGCGATGACGGCGATCGAGGAGCGCCTCGTCTCGCGGTTCACCTGGGGCGTGGTCGCCGATCTTCAGGCGCCCGATCTCGAAACGCGCGTGGCGATCGTGAAGAAGAAGGCGGAGCTTCAGGGCAGGAACATACCGAACGAGATCGCTCTCCTCCTCGCGAGCAACATCAAGAGCAACATCCGCGACCTGGAGGGATCGCTGTCGCGCCTCCTCGCGTTCTCGGACCTGATGAGTCACGAGCTGACGATCGAATTCGCGCAGGAGGTGTTGCGCGACCAGATCAAGCCCGATCTCGCCCGAATCGACATCTCCGATATCCAAAGGCTCGTCGCGAGGCATTTCAACGTCACGGAAGAATCGATTCGCGGCAAGCGCCGCACCGACGTCATCGCCTTCCCACGTCAAGTGGGCATGTACATCGCCCGCGCGATCACCGATCTCTCCTTTCAGGAAATCGGCGCCAAATTCGGCGGCCGCGATCATTCCACCGTGCTTCACGCCTGCAATAAGATCGAAGGTCTGATGACGACCGACCGCGAGCTCAGGACCGTCGTCGAGGATCTCATGGCGAGCCTCAGCACCTAGACCTCGAGCCCGGACTTCACGACCGCGCCGATGGTCTCGCGTTTGTGGATTCGAGCTGGAACGCCGGTGGACGGACCGTGGATAATTCCGGAGAATCGCCGGCCGCGCCGCGGATGGCGCACAACTCAGGGCTTATCCACAGCAAGCCACACCCCATCAGGCGCGTAGGTTTGGTTGTATTTATTTGCCGCACAACAAATTAACTCATCTCTTGTCGCACTTATCCGCACAATCCACAGGCCCTATTACTACGGCTTCTATTCAAGGAACCTGATCTTTGTAGCCGGACACGAGAAGACCCAAAACCGGAGGGCTTTCCTATTGTGAAAATACACCTCTCCAACTATACTTTTTTGAGACTCGAGACCCTCTCCCAGACCGACTGCAAACCCTAAGCCAGTAAAGGATTAACGGAGATGATCACTGCCCAGGAAGTGGCTATGAAATTCTCGATCGCGCAGACCGAGTTGCTCGACGCTTTGCAAGTGGTTTCCAGCGCCGTTCCGACGCGGACGACACTCCCGGTCTTGTCCAACATTCTTCTCGAAGCATCCGAGGACCGGATCGAGATGCGTGCGACCGATCTGGATCTCGCGATCTCAACGCGCGCGCGCGCCAGTGTCAAAGACGTGGGCACGCTGACCGTGCCCGCGAAGAAGCTCTTCGAGCTGGTGCGAAAGCTCCCCAAGGAAGAGCTTAAGATCGAAGCGAAGGATCTGACGCTGAATGTGGAAAGCAAAGGCGGCCGGTACAAATTCCTCTGCATCCGCCCCGAGGAATTTCCCGCGATCCCGACGGTCACTCCGGACGTGGAGGCATCGCTGGATGCGGATCTCCTGGAGCGGCTGATCCGGCGCACGATCTACTCCGTCTCGACGGACGAGACCCGTCCGGCGTTGAACGGCTCGCTCTTCCAGATCCGCGACGGCGAGCTGAGGATCGTCGCCACCGACGGGCACCGCCTCTCCAAGGCTTCCTGCAAGCCCCCGGGTGGCATTCCCACACCCCCCAAAGGGGATGTGATCGTGCCCCTCAAGGCCTTGAATCAGGTCCTGCGTCTGCTCTCGGGGGCCGCCCAGCCCGTTCAGATCGGCATCTCCAAAAATCACGCGCGATTTGCGATCGGGGACACAACGCTCACGACGAAGCTGATCGAAGGGCCATTCCCGAATTACGAGCAGGTGCTTCCGAAGCAGAACAACAAACATCTAAGAGTGAAGCGGGAGAATTTCGCCCAGGCGCTCGAGCGGGTCTCGGTGTTCTCGGACAGCCTCACGCGCCAGGTGAAGCTCTCCCTTCGCCCGAACCGCCTAACGCTGATCGTGCAGACCCCCGACCAGGGAGAAGCGACCGAGGAGCTCGACGCCCAGTACGGCTCGGACGATCTCGACATCGGGTACAACGCCGCCTACTTGCTCGACATTCTCCGCACGGTGGACAGCGAAGAGGTCGACATTCGTCTCAATACGCCGGTGACGGCAGGTCTCATCGCGCCCGCTGCCCTAGGGGACAAGGGGAGCTCCGCGAAGGAAGATCTCCTCTGTCTCGTGATGCCCCTCCGCCTGGCGAGCTGACCCGGAACGCGTGCGACTTCAATCCATCGAGCTTCGCGAATTCCGGAACCACAGAGAGGCCAGGTTCGACCTGTGCGGGGATTCCGCGCTGGTCACGGGCGAAAACGCATCAGGGAAAACGAACCTGATCGAGGCGGTCGTGCTGCTCTCGATCGGAAGATCGTTCCGCGGCGCGCGGGATCCCGCCATGGCGCGGCGAGGCGCGGATCTCTTCGAGGTCCGCGGTCGGGTAGAAAGCAGGCTCGGGGTCACGAGCGAGATCGTCACGCGCGGCGGGACGGGACCGAAGGAAGTATTCGTGGACGGCTCGCCCCTCGACCGGATCACGGACCTGCTGGGACGATTCTGCACCGTCCACTTCTCGGTCGAGGATGTGGCGGTCTTGAACGGCGGGCCGGCCTCCCGCCGGCGCTTCCTGGACGTGGCCCTCTGCCAGCTCGAGTCGGCTTACGTGGGAGCGCTCCGCGAGTACACGGCGGCGCTCAAGCAGCGAAATCGCCTCTTGCTCGCGGACCGGCACGGGCCCTCCGCGGATCCCGGCGAATGGTCGGCCTGGGAAGAGATCCTTGCCCGGGCCGGCGTGGCACTCGATCGCCGCCGCCGGACGCTTTGCGCGGAAATGGACCGCAATCTGCGGGAGCTGTCCAAGCAGGTGGACAAGGCGCTCGATCCCACGCTGGAGTATCGGGACGGATTCGCGGATTCCGGGGCTTCGGAGGAAGAAGAAGTGACGTCCCGGTTCGAGGATCTCGAACGAGCCCGCTCCCGCGATCGGAGAATGGGCTGGACGATGCACGGTCCGCACCGGGCGCGCCTTTCCTGTGGCATAGGAGGAGAGGAGCTTGCGGAGGGCGCCTCCCGCGGGTATTCGAGGCTCTACTCGATTCTCCTGAGGCTCGCGCTCGCGCGGGTGTTTGAGGAACGGCAGAACGACCCGCCGGTGGTTCTCCTCGATGACCCCGAATCGGAGTTGGATCCTCGCTGGATCGGCCGGGTCCTGAAGCTCGTTCCGGAGTCGAGCCAGGTGCTCGTGACGGCGTGCCGAGAGCTTTCGGAGACGCCGGCGCGGTTCCGCCGGCTGCCGATCGACCTGGCCGCCCTTGCGTGGAGCGCCCCGTGAGGCGCCCCTTGCGACGAACCGGGGAATCGCACGGGGAGGCGCCGGGGTTCCAGCCGGTGGCCGAGGTTCTCGAACAGGTGCTCCAGGCGCTCAAGCTCGAGACGCGGTTCGCCGCGGCGGAGGCGACCGATTGCTGGGCTCTGGCCGTCGGCCCCGAAGTGCTCGCGCGGACACGCTGCGTCGGTGTGCGCGACCGGGAGCTTTTGGTTGAGGTGCAAGGCGCGGTCTGGATGGGGCACCTCGCCGTGTTGAGGCAGGGCATCCTGGATCAGATGAACCGGACGCTCCCAGCCTCGGGACGGTTGCGCGCCATACGATTCGTACCCATGAGATCCAAGGAGGAACGTACGCGGTGACAGGACCTCGCGAGGAAGCGGCCACGTTGACGCCGACCCCAGAGGGACATTCGTACGACGCCCGAAACATCCAGGTCCTGAAAGGTCTGGAAGGGGTGCGGAAGCGTCCCGCGATGTATATCGGCTCCACCGGCCAGAGCGGGCTCCATCACCTCGTCTTCGAGGTGGTGGACAACTCCGTCGACGAAGCGCTCGCGGGATATTGCACCGAGGTGGGCGTCGCGATCCACGCGGACTCGAGCGTGACGGTTGTCGACAACGGCCGTGGGATTCCCGTGGATACGCACCCCACCCAGAACAGGCCGGCGGTCGAGGTCGTGATGACGACGCTCCACGCCGGCGGGAAGTTCGACGAGAACTCCTACAAAGTGTCCGGCGGCCTCCACGGGGTGGGCGTGTCGGTCGTGAACGCGCTCTCCGAGTGGCTCGAGGTCGAGGTGCGCCGCGACGGGAAGCGGTATCAGCAGCGCTACGAGCGGGGCGAGGTCAAGTCCGATCTCCGGGTGCTGGGGGAAACGGGCGAGGCGGGGACGACCGTCCACTGGAAGCCGGACCCCACCGTTTTCGAGACGGTGGACTACAGCTTCGACACCCTTTCGCAGCGGCTCCGCGAGCTCGCGTTCTTGAACAAGGGCATCCGGATCACCTTCCTGGATGAACGGACCGGGAAGAAACACGATTTCCAGTACGAGGGAGGCATCTCCTCCTTCGTGAAATACCTGAATGAAAACAAGACCGTGCTCCATCCCGCCCCGATCTATCACACGAAGGACCGGGACCGGGCGACGGTCGAGTTCGCCGTCCAGTACAACGACGGCTACGTGGAGAATGTGTTCTCCTTCGTGAACAACATCAACACCGTCGAGGGGGGCACCCATCTGATCGGATTCCGCGCGGCCCTCACGCGCACCATCAACAACTACGCCGAGCGCGAGGGGCTCCTGAAATCGCTGAAGGAAGTCACGCTGGGCGGCGAGGACGTGCGCGAGGGGCTGACCGCGGTCGTGAGCGTGAAGCTGCCGGATCCGCAGTTTGAGGGTCAGACCAAGGCCAAGCTCGGCAACACCGAGGCGAAGGGGATAGTCGAGTCGGTCGTCGGCGAGGGGCTCCGGAACTATTTCGAGGAGAATCCCCAGGTCGCCCGGAAGATCGTCGAGAAATGTATCTCGACCGCCCGGGCGCGCGAGGCGGCCCGGAAGGCGCGCGACCTGGCGCGCCGGAAGAGCATCCTGGACTCCGGCTCGCTGCCGGGGAAGCTGGCCGATTGCCAGCTCACGGATCCCGCGCTGTGCGAGATCTACCTCGTGGAGGGGGACTCGGCCGGTGGGTCGGCCAAGATGGGCCGAGACCGGAAGAACCAGGCGATCCTCCCCCTCAAGGGGAAGATCCTGAACGTGGAGAAAGCCTCGCTCGACAAGATGCTCTCCAACGAGGAAATCCGGACCCTCATCACCGCGATCGGAACGGGGATTGCCGAGGACTTCGACGCCGACAAAGCGCGCTATCACCGGATCATCATCATGACCGACGCGGACGTGGACGGGGCGCATATTCGCACCCTCCTCCTCACCTTCTTCTTCAGGCACATGAAGCCCTTGATCGAGCGCGGCTATATCTATATCGCCATGCCGCCGCTCTATCGTGTGCAGAAGGGGAAGACGGTCCGCTACGCCTACGACGAGACAGAGCGCGACCATGCGTACGAGGAGCTGGGTCGGAAGGGAATCACGCTTCAGCGCTACAAGGGATTGGGCGAGATGAATCCCGACCAGCTCTGGGCCACGACCATGGATCCCCAAACGCGGTCCATGCTCCAGGTCAAGCTCGAGGACTTGCCCGAGGCAGAGCGGATGTTCACGGTGCTGATGGGAGATCAGGTGGAGCCGCGCCGCAAATTCATCGAGGAGTACGCCGACAGCGTCCGGAATCTGGATATCTAAGGCCGCGTCCGTCGTCGTCGGCCGAACCTTGAAGGAGATTTTGATCCATGGCCACGCGTGAGAAAGTCGTTCCGATCTACGTCGAAGACGAGATGCGGAACTCCTACATCGACTATTCGATGTCGGTCATCATCTCGCGCGCCCTTCCCGACGTCCGGGACGGCCTGAAGCCCGTCCACAGGCGGATTCTGGTGGCGATGCGCGAGCTGAATCTGCTCCACGACCGCCCGTTCCGGAAATCCGCCAAGATCACCGGCGACGTCACGGGGAACTACCACCCACATGGGACCGCGGCCGTTTACGAGACCATGGTTCGCATGGCGCAGACCTTCTCGATGCGCTACCCGCTCGTGGACGGGCAGGGAAACTTCGGTTCCGTCGACGGTGACGCCCCGGCGGCCGAGCGATACACCGAGGCACGGCTCACCGAGTTCGCGGAGGAGATGCTCCGCGACATCGAGCGCGACACGGTCGGCATGCGGCCGAACTACGACGAGTCGCGCGAGGAGCCGGTGGTGCTTCCGGCCGGGGTGCCGAACCTCCTCGTCAACGGCTCGGCCGGCATCGCGGTGGGCATGGCGACGAACGTGCCGCCGCACAATCTCCGGGAAATCGTGGATGCGATTCACCACGTCATCGATCATCCCGACTGCGAGGTGGACGAGCTCCTGTCGTTGGTGCAGGGGCCCGATTTTCCGACCGGCGGCGTGATCTACGGCCGGCAGGGGGTCCAGGATTGCTACCGCACCGGTCGGGGCCATATCACCGTGAGGTCCCGCGCCACGATCGAGGAGATCAAGAAAGACCGCGAGGCGATCATCGTCAGCGAGATTCCCTACATGGTGAGCAAGGCGGCCCTCCTCGAGAAAATCGCGGACCTGGTCAAGGATGGCCCGCTCGACGGGATCTCCGATCTTCGCGACGAGTCCGATCGCGAGGGCATGCGGATCGTGATCGAGTTGAAACGCGACGCGCAGCCCAAGGTCGTCCTGAACCAGCTCTTCAAGCACACCCAGATGCAGACGACGTTCGGCGCCAACATGCTCGCCCTCGTCGGCAACCGGCCGCTCACGCTGACCCTCAAGGAGATGATCGAGCACTACATCGCGCACCGCCGGGACGTCGTGGTCCGGCGCACGCGGTTCGATCTCGCGGAGGCGGAACGGCGCGCGCATATCCTCGAAGGGCTGAAGATCGCCCTCGACCACATCGACGAGATCGTGGCCCTGATCCGCGCGGCAGCGGACACCGACGGCGCCCGGACCGGGCTCATGAGCCGCTTCGGGCTGAGCGAGGTCCAGGCGAATGCGATCCTCGAGATGCGGCTGTCCAGGCTCACGGGCCTCGAGCGGCAGAAGGTCGAGGACGAGTACCTCGAAGTGATCCAGCTCATCGACCAGTTGAAGGCGATCCTCGAATCGCCGGCGAAGGTCCTGCAGATCATCAAGGACGAGCTGGCGGCGGTGCGGGAGCGGTTTGGAGACGAGCGCCGGACCGAGATCGTCGCGGGCTCCGGGGAGTTCGAGGCGGAGGACCTGATCGCCGAAGAGGACATGGTGATCACGATCTCCCACGCGGGGTATATCAAGCGCCTTCCGGTGACCACGTACCGAAGCCAGCGCCGCGGCGGGCGCGGCGTCACGGGTGCGGGGACCCGCGAAGAGGATTTCATTGAGCACCTGTTCATCGCCTCGACCCACAGCTACATCCTCGTGTTCACAGACCGCGGGCGCGTCTACTGGCTCAAGGTTCACGAGGTTCCGCAGGGGGGGCGCACCGCGAAGGGCAAGGCGATCGTCAACATGGTCGAGATGTCGCAGCAGGAGCGGGTCGCCTCCGTGCTCCCGGTCAAGGAGTTCCAGGACACCCACTTCATCATGATGTGCACGGCGAGGGGGACCGTGAAAAAGACGCCTCTCTCCGCCTACTCGAATCCGCGGCGCGGCGGCATCGTGGCGATCGGCGTGGAATCGGAGGATTCTCTCATCGACGCGGTCCTCACGGACGGCTCCCAGGACATCATTCTTCAAAAGAGAAACGGCAAGGCGATCCGCTTCAACGAGCAGGACGTTCGGCCGATGGGACGCACCGCCTACGGAGTGCGTGGGGTCACGCTCGAGGAGGACGACGCGGTGGTCGGCATGATCGCGGTGAAGCGGGAAGCCGCGCTCCTCGTGGCGACCGAGAACGGCTACGGCAAGCGCTCACCGATTTCCGACTACCGGATCACGGGGCGCGGCGGGAAGGGGATCATCTCCATCCAGGCGACCGAGCGCAACGGGAGGGTCGTGGCGGCCCTGGAGGTGATCCCGACCGACCAGGTCATGCTCATCACGCGCGGCGGGATCGTCATCCGCACGAAGGTCTCCGAGATATCCGAGATCGGACGCAACACCCAGGGAGTCCGGCTCATCAACTTGGAGGCGGGGGACCAGCTGATCGACGTCGCCAAGGTGGAGGAGAAGGACGAGGGAGAGGAGGTGTAGCTGGATCCGAGGATCTCGACCTCCACGGTTCGGAGGCTCTCCGATTACTACCGGGTCTTGGAGGAGCTCGAGCTGGAAGGCGTCAAGACAATTTCCTCGCAGGGGCTCGCCCATCTGAGCGGCGTCACGTCCGCGCAGGTCCGCAAAGATCTCTCCTACTTCGGCAACTTCGGAAAGCGCGGGCTCGGCTATAACGTCGCGCGGCTGAGGAAGGAGATTCGACTCATCCTGGGCTTGAACCGGCGATGGAAGGTGGCCCTGGTCGGCGCCGGGAACATCGGCTCGGCTCTCTTCTCGTACAAGGAATTCCGTCGGCAGGGATTCGATTTTGCCGCCGTCTTCGATGTGAGCCCCGACCGGGTGGGCCAGCGGTGGCGCGACCTTCACATCCTCAACGTCGAGTCTCTGCAACAGGAGACCGAGCGACTGGGGCTCGAGATCGGGGTGATCGCCGTTCCCGCGCGCGCGGCTCAAGCGGTCGCCGACCGGATGGTCCATGCGGGAATGCGTGGCATCCTGAACTTCGCCCATCGGAAGCTCTTCGTGCCCCCCCGGGTCGCCTTGAGAAACGTGAACCTCGCGGTCGAGCTCGAAAGCCTTTCGTTCTCGATCAAAGCCCTTCTCGCCCGGCCCGCGCGCCGGGCGCGCCGCTGAAGCGCGCCCTCGTCCGCCCATGACGGATCGGGCGGGCAGGTCCGCCGCCGCGACCCGCCGGATCGCCGAGGGGGCGCTGCTCCTCATCGCGGCGATCTGGGGCACGACGTTCCCGCTCCTCCGCATCACGCTTCAGAGACTCTCCCCCTACGACGTCATCGCGCTCCGGTTCACGATCGCCGCGATCGTGCTGGCCCTGATCTACCCGAGGCGGCTCAGCCGGATGGGGCCGGCCGCGGTATGGGACGGCGTCCGCACGGGCCTCTTCATGGTCGCGGGCTACCTCACCCAGGCCATCGGGCTCACCACCATCAGCACGCCGCGATCGGCGTTCCTGACCGGAACGGCCGTGGTCGTCGTGCCGCTGGTGTCCTTCCTCGTCTTGCGCCTGGGAGTGGGGCTCGGCGAGGCGGCGGGGGTCGGTCTCGCGTTCCTGGGCCTGGCGTTTTTTTACGCCGACGCGGGGCTCACGCTTCGTGCGGGGGACCTCTGGACCCTTGCCGGCGCCGCGGCGTTCGCGGCCCAAGTCGTCTACACGAATATCGCGGCCCGACGAAGCGATCCCTTCGCGGTCTCGGCGCTGCAGGCGGTGGTCGCGGCCGCCGTCGGCTGGATCTTCGTCGGGGTGCATGGCGGGCTTTCCGTTCCGATCCGCTCCGTTCCGTGGGGCACGATGCTCTACCTCGCGGCCGTCGCGACCGCCTTCATTCTCGTGCTCCAGACCTGGGCGCTTGGAAAGACAAAGCCGGTTCGGGCCGGGGTGATCTACTCGATGGAGCCTGTTTTTGCCTCGATCTTCGCGATGACCTTTTTCGGCGAGGGCATGAGCGCGCGCGAAGCGGCGGGCAGTGTCGCGATTCTCGCCGGGGTGCTCGTCGCCGAGCTCAGGAAATCCGCCCCGGGAAGCGGGGCTTCGGTAAGGAAGGCCCGGCCCTAGTCAGCGCGACCCGGCCGGCTGCGGGGGGACCGGTGGCCGGGGCGTCACCGGCAACGCCCGGGCAAAGGCGCGGAACGGCTCCTCGAGGGCCAGGGCCAGCTCCGGGGGCGGCGGGTATCCCTGACTCTCCGGCGGGACCGCCTGGGGGCCGACCTCCACGGTGACACCGGGCGGCGCGCCCGGCAGGACAGAGGCGAGAATCGGCTTCGAGTTCTCGCTCGAGCCTTCGTACGCGGCGCTCATCACGAGCTCCGACCTCGACACGTCGTAGAGATGAACCTGGACGCTCGCGTCCCTACCGGTGATCCCCATCGCGTACTCCGGTCGGATCACTCCGGTGTCGGCGGCCGAGACGCCCCGCGCCGAATTGCGTATCCGTTCTCTTGTAACCCGGGCGAGCACCACGAACCGGGCCTTCCCCCGCAGCGAATCGGCGATCTCGCGGAGCGCGGCCGAGTCCAGCGTTCCCTGGTACTCGTAGGCGAGGAGAATCCGGCGATAGCGCTCCGGTCCGAGCACGCTCCGGACGCTGTCGGCGCGGATCAGCGGGATGTCCCGACGTTCCTCGGCCAGAGTTCTCTCCAGCATGGCCACGAGGGGCGGGCGGACCTGGTCGGGCTCCTGGTATTTCACCACGCCCAGGACCGCAATCTTCCCCTGGCGCAGGTCGGCCTCCGTGAGCCCCGTGTCCAGGCGCAAGAGGGTTGATTCCGAGGCGCATCCGGCGAGGGTCCCGCAAAGAAGGAAGCCCGCGAGCGCGATGCGTTGCGGCGGCTTCATGGGACGGAGTGTACGCCATGCGGTTCGGGGCGGCGCGCCGCGGTTCACGGGAAGCCGCCGGTCACCTCGTCCAGCGCCTGCGTGAGCGCGATCGCGATCTCGGCGAAATGGTGCGGATCCGAGACGAGCGGCGGGGCCACGAGCAGGTGGTCCCCCCGCTCCCCGTCGGCCGACCCGGCTCCCGCGTAGATCAGAACCCCTCGATCGCGGCAGGCTGCCTCCATTCGCTCGGCGATCCCGAGCTCGCGCGGGAACGGGGTCCCCGACCGGTCCGCCTGAAGCTCCACCCCCCGGAGAAACCCGAGCCCGCGCACGTCGCGGACGTGGGGATGCCGCGCGAGCGGAGCGAGCGCGCCGGCGAGGAGCGTTTCTTTGCCGCGCACCCGCTCGTGGATCTTCTCCTCGCCCAGCGCCGAGAGCACGCGCCGGCCCACCGCGCACGCGATCGGATTGCCGCCGTAGGTCTGAGCGTGGACGAAGGGGCCGTCCGGCGAGGAATCGAGCGCCGTGGCCACGCGACGGGCGAGGAGAACGCCGCCGATGGGCGCGTATCCCGCACCCGCGCCCTTGCCGAAGACTACGACGTCGGGGACGGCGCCCCGGTCCTCGGCGCCCTCGGCGAGTCGCGTCCATGCGAAGAGCCCGCCGACCCGGCCGAACCCGGTCAACACCTCATCCGCGATCCATAGCGCGCGCCCCGCTTCGCAGGCGTCGCGGAGCCGGGTGATAAAGCCGGGGGGCGGCACCGGCGCGCCCAGGCCGGCCGCGGGAATGGTCTCGGCGATCAGCGCCGCGGCGCCTGCCACCTCCTCTTCGAGCGAAGCGCCGGCCCCCTCCGCGAACGCCTGCGACCCACCCCCCAGCACCGCCTCGAAGGGCGCGCGTCGGGGGCGGTAGTCGGTCACCCGCAGCGCGCCGAGGGTCGCTCCGTGATAATGGCCGCGCACGTGCGCCACGCGCGTCCGATCGGGATGCCCGATGGCGCGCTGGTAACGGAAGGCGGCCTTGAGGGCGACCTCCACCGCCTCGCTTCCGGAAGACGTGAAGAGCACGCGTGAGAAAGGAGGGCCCGCCGCCTCGAGAAGCGCCCGGGCGTACCGTTCGGATTCCTCGCTTTCGAATGCGGCAGGACGGGCGAAGGGCAGCCGCGAAGCGGACTCCGCCATCGCGCCGGCGAGGTCCGCGCGGCCGTAGCCCAGCTGCACGCAGAAGGCTCCCGAGATCGCGTCGAGGTAGCGGCGGCCCGCCGAATCCCAGACGTGCACACCTTCGGCGCGGACGAGCGTGGAGCGGGGCGATGGCGAAGCGGACTCGGCCACGCCGGCGACAATGCCAGCGCCGGAGGGGGAAGGCTAGCCCGAGTTCGTGGCGCGCGTGGCGGCGCGCTCCAGGGCCGAAAGGCTGGAGGAAGCGAGGCGTATCGCCGAGGCCAGGAGAAGGCATGCTTCGGCGCGGGAGAGGTTCTTGTTCGATTGCGCGAGCGATTCGAACCCGGGATCGAGCATCGGAGCCGGCTTGACCGGGACGACCTTGGCCTGCCGCACCCTGGCCTGGACTCCACGGGCCGCGGCCTCCTTGGCGGCCCGGGCGGCCCTTGCCGCGGCAAGCTTTCTCCGTGCTTCGGTTTCGGCGGAGGCGAGCTTCTGCGCCTCGTGCTCGGCGGCGATGGCCGCCTCGCGCCCCGCGAATTCCTCGTTGAAATCGCGCGCGAGCTGCTCGGTCGCGATCTGGGCCAGGCACTGGCCTCGGGCGGTGCGGCGGTCCAGGCACCGGAGCACCAGCTCGAGCGCGTCCGACCGGCTCAGGCGATCGCTCGCGCGCTGTCGGGAGCGCGCGGCGTCATCCAGGATTCCGGAATCCACGAGCGCGTCGAGATTGGACCCGAACTCGTCCTTGGTGAACGGGGTGCCGAGGTGGAAGACCGAAACGAGGGCCGCGCAAAAGGCTTCCCGCGAGATGGATTCGTCCGGATCGAAATGCCCTTTGGAGCCGATCATCACGCCGTCCTTGATCGCGGCCAAGGCGTAGCGGAATTGCCAGCTCCCGGGCTCCAGGTCTTCGTAGCGGATCACACGGTCCTGGAGGAAGGCGAGCGGATCGACCGTATGCGGGACGACCGTCTGCGCCGGCTCTCCATCCGCAAACTCGGCTTCCGGATCCAAATCGTCGTCGGCGTCGGCGAGATCGGTGTTTTCGTCGAGCCGGGTCGTGCGGATTTCAAGATGCAGGTGCGGGGCGGTCGCGCGCCCGGTCCGACCCACCTTGGCGATGGGTTGCCCCGCCGCGACGACCTCCCCCTTCTTGACCAGAACGGACCGCGGCATGAGATGCGCGTAGAGAGAGTAGACGATGTCTCCGTTCGGCAGCCTGTGGCGGATCACGACCCGGTTTCCCCAGCCGGTGCGCCAGCGGTAGGACATCCGGTACCGGGTTCCATAGGTGTAGATCCGCTGGCCGTTCACGATCGTCGGCAGCTTGATCCTCTGCGGCTTGCGAACTTTGATGAGGGCGTTGCCGTCGCTCACCTCGACGACCCCCGCCGCGACCGATCGGACGACATGACCGCCCGAGCCATTGGAGAGATCCACGCCGTAGTGGATCCTCTGCGGCCGGTTCTTGCGGGCGCGGCGCACGGCGAGGTAGCGATCCGAAACGTGGAATCCGTCCCGCTCCCCGGCGGCCGGTTTCGTGAAATCCTGCTCGTCTCCGATCGGATAAACGAAGGCCCGGGCGGTGGGGGTCGAGGGGTCATCAGCCCTGGCCGTCGGGGCGGGAAGGAAGGGGAAAAGGAGGGTCGCGGCAATCAGGGAGCGACACGCCCCGCGAACGATCGTGCCGCCCCCCCGCACGCGCTAGTCTTCCCCTGGAGCCGCGATGCTTTGCGGCAGTCCGAAACGGAACGTCCAGTCGAGGAGCCTTCTCGCTTCCGCGAACCGGAGCCGGTTGCTCGGCGCCCCGAGAAGGACGGCTGTTACCTCCGTTCCGGAGGGGGTCTCGACAAGCGTGGCGAGGCAGTAGCCGGCCTCGCTGATGAACCCGGTCTTCCCGCCGGTGATACGCCACTTGCTCCGGAGCAGCCTGTTCGTATTCACGAGCCGGTGGAGCTTGCGGTCCGAGGCGAACGTGTAGGTTTGTTTCTGCATGATGGAGCCGACGATCGGGTTCGAGGCGGCGGTGCGCAACAGGGCGGCGATGGCCTGGGCGGTCGCCACGTTTTGTTCGCTCAAGCCCGTGGGCTCCACGAAACGCGCCCCCGTGAGGCCCAGCGAGTCCGCGAGCAGGTTCATTCTCCGAACGAATTCCTCGGTCGGGACGCCGCAGGATCGAACGAGCGCCTTCGTGGCGACATTATCGGAGGCCATGAGGGCCGCGTGCAGCAGGTCCCGGACGGTGATCTCCTCCCGCGGGCGGATGTGCGAGCGGCTCGAGTTCTTCACGTCTTCCCGCGCAATCTCCACGACCTGATCGAATTGCGGCCCGGTCTGGAAGAAGACGAGGGCGGTCATGAGCTTGGTCAAGCTCGCGATCGGATAGAGCTCCTCCGGATTCTTCTGGAAGAGCACGCGATTGCTGGTCGCATCCACGACGTAGGCGGCCTTCGCGTGCAGCCTCGGAATGCCATCGCGTGTCACCTGGGGCAGTGAGAAGGCCGCGTGCCGGCGGAGCCCCCGCCGCACGTGCCGGCGGGTCCGGGTCCGGGAGGCTTTCGACGTCGTGCGGGCCCCCGAAGTGGACGCGAGCGTGGCCCCGTCGGAGCCGGCCGAGCGTGCGTATTGCCAGGCCGAGGCGGTCGTAGCGTGCATCGTCGATCCCAGGGTAACCAGGAGGCCACATGCCATGGAAAGTATCGTTCGGCGACGAATCATAGTTTTCCCAGCCCTTATCCTTTTGGATTCCTGCGAGTTATAGGAGGGAGACATGGGGACGTTCCCTCCGGGCTTATCGGACTGGGCACTCCGATATGTAGCAAAAACCGTACGCGCCAGGGTGCTGGAGACACCAAGCCCTCCACATGCTAGCACGCCGCCCGCCCGGGTCCAACTTCTTTTGGCTTTTGGGACTACGTCAGAAAGGGAGGGGCGGGTGGGCTTGAACAGTTCTCGATGGGCTCGAACCATCCAATGGAAACCCCCACCCGCCGGGTCGATGGCTTCTAGTTTTCGTCTTGTTTGTCGTTCCGGCCGCGGTCGTCACGACGATCGCGGTCCCTGGGCTCCAACACGCCGCCCTGCTGAAGGTCGGACCGAAGATCGCGAATTGCCCGCTCGAGGCGCGCGAGATCCTCGTCGCGCAGCTTGGACAGCTGCTCCTGAATGTCCCGGAGCTGGCGCTCGAGGTCGCCCTGACTCCTGCGCCAGATCTGCATCCGGCGCCCGCGGTCGGGTCCGCCGCCCGGACCTTCCCAGCCCGGAATCGGCGCCGGCCCAGGCATGTCCCCGCCCTCCGGGCGCGAGCCGACCTTGAGTGTCACCGTCCTCCGCATGCCGTCCCGCCAAATCAGCACCGGCACCCTCGAGCCCGGCTCCAAGTCTTGCACGAGCCGGACAAGCTCCGAGGGATCGGGGGTCGCTTCGTGATTGACCTCCAGGATCACGTCCCCGCGCTTGATTCCGCCGTCGTCCGCGGGGCTGCCGTCCTCGACTGAGTTCACGAGCGTTCCCTCGGTGGACTCGGGAATTCCCTTCGCCCGGCGAAGCGCGGCCGTCAGCCGCTGCACCTGGACGCCCAGGTACCCGGCCGAATCGCGCTCCTCGCCCTCGGGCGTGATGCGGATGACTTTCTTTTCGGCTCCACTCCTGGTGTCCTCGTCATCCGCGCGAGGGGCGGAGAGGGCGACCGAGGAGAGGCCCAGCCCCACAGCGAACAGGGCTGCGCCCAAAGGAATCCACTTGACCAGCTTCATTTTCACGACCTCCTTGCGGGACTGAAACTTACACGGCCACCTTCGCCTCACCCAAACACTACCGCCCGAAGTCTCCTAAAGTTCCCGCAAGGGGAGGGGGCTTCTTATTGGCTTGGGACCATGCGGAAGGAGGTGCAGCCCGCGCCGAGGGCGCCGATCTTTCCACACGAAGCTCCCAGGGCCGGGCTCAGATCCTTGAGGTTGAAATTACCCCCCTCGGCGTCGCAGAAAGAGGGGTTCCCGACGATCGTGTTCGCGGATGGACGGTTCCCGGTCCCGTCCATCGTGTAGATCAAGTTGCACTGGTAGCGCGGGGTGCCTTTGATGTTGAGCACCGCTTTGTTCTTGGCCGTACTGTCGACGACGAAGATGTTGCGCGTGATTTCGGGGGAGACGTCCTGAGCGAAGATTGCGGCTCCCTCGTCCGCATCGACTCCGTTCCGATAGAACGTGTTGCTGATCAGGACCGGGTTCACCCCCGCGGTGCGGCGGCCCAGCATCTGGATCGCGGCGCCGGCGGCGGTCGCGCGGTTCTTGTTGAAGATGGAGAGTTGGACGTCGAGCAAGGAGTGGTCCGCGAGCACCGCCCCGCCCGTCGCGGCGCGGTTCGCGGTAAAGAACGTGGAGCGGATACGAACGTCGGTCTTGCCCATGCCGGCCACCGCACCGCCCGCGACCGCCGATGTATTTTCGTTGAAATTGCAGTGCGCGAACCAGGCTCTGGAATCCTCCACGGAGACGCCCCCTCCCACGCTGCCGTCCGCGCGGTTCCCCTCGAAGCGGCACTCGCTCGCATAGGCCAGCTCGGACGAGACAAGCGAAATGCCCCCGCCGCTCACCCCGTGGTTTTTCCGGAAGTTTACATGGGTGAGCTGAAGCTTGGAATCGCTCGCCCGGAGCCCGCTGCCTTGGTTTTCGGAGATATCGGTATCGGAGATCTGGATCAGGGCGCACTGCCAGGCCGAGACCCCCGCTTCCCAGTTCGATCGGATATCGCAGCTTCCGATCGCGAAGGCGGTGTCGTGCAGACAGTAGATCCCTCCACCCCCCGGGGCCTTCCCGCGTTGGATCCGAAATCCATAGATCCCGCCCCGCGCGACGCCTTCCACGTGGAGGACCCTCACGCTGTCCCGGCCGTCCAAGACCGTTTCGGCCGGGCCCCCGTCGCCGAAGAGCAGGAGGCGCTTCTTGAGGATGAAGGGTCCGTAATAGGTTCCGGCGGAAACCCAGATCGTGTCCCCCACCTCGGCCGCGTCGATGGCGGCTTGGAGATGCTGGTGTTGACGCGGCACGAAAATGCGCTTGGCCCGCGCCGAATCAGGCGCGAGGAGGCCGAGGAGAAGGAGCGTCGCAAGCACGGCGGGCGCCGGACGACTCCCGCGGAGCCTGGGAATACCCTTCCAGACCGGACTCATCCGCCTCCCGGCACCGGGTCCGGGTGGCTTCCCGCGGTCACCAGCGCATAGCCGCTCGGGCCAAGATACTTCTTCGCGGCCGCGCGCACATCCTCGAGCGAGACGCTGTTGATGATGGACGAGTAGCGCGCGAGGTAGTCCATGCCGAGCCCATAGAGCTCGGCTCCAAGCAGCTGGCCCGCGACCCCGGAATTTGCTTCGAGCCTGACCGGGTACACCCCGGTCAGGAAACTCTTCGCCTCCTCGAGCTCCGTCGCCGTCGGCCCCTGTTCGTGCAGGCGCTTTACCTGGCTCCAGATCTCCGCCGCCGTCCGGTCCGCATTACCGGGATTCGTTCCCGCCCTGATCTGGATCGGCCCGGCTCCAATTCCCGCGTTCAAATTCGAATAGACACCGTAGACGAGCCCCTGCATATCGCGAAGATGATCCATGAGGCGGCTGGAGAGCGAGCTTCCACCCAGGATGTAGGTCATGATCATCGCCGCGTAGTAGTCCGGCTCGGTTCGGGACAACCCCGGCAGGGCGTAGACGACGTCCACCTGGGACTTCCCCTCCATGCGCACGATCCGCCGCGTCACGCCCTTAGGGAGAGCGGTGCGCGGGATCTCGAACGGGGCGGGGCTTTCGAGCTTCCGCCAGTCGCCTAACGACCGCCTCACATGCTCGAGCGTCGTATTCGGATCGACGTCTCCGACGAGGACCAACTGGACGGCGCCGGGCCCATAGTGCGCGGCGTGGAACGAAACCAGATCGTCGCGCGCGATCGACCCGAGCGAGGCTTCGGTCCCGATGGGCGAATCGTGAAACGGGTGCCCGGGAGGGAAGAGAATCTCGTTCGCGGTCCTGGAGGCGACGAAGGCCGTATTCTCCTCGGCGATCTTGACCCGGATGATTTGCTCGTCACGGCCCTTCTCGATCTGCTCCGGGGTAAAGGCCGGATTCCGAAGCGCGTCGGCCAGGACGCCGAGCACCGTGTCGATGTCTTCTGAGAGCGCGTTGCCGGAGAAGGTGACGGTCTCCGGGCCCGAATCGAAGCCCAGGCTCGCTCCGAGGCTCTCGAGCGCTTCGGCCTGCTCGAGCGCCGTGCGATTCAGGGTGCCCCGGTCGAGCATCGCCGCCACGAAGCTCGAGAGTCCGCTCTTCCCGGGCGGGTCGTACATCGCGCCCGCCTTCACGAGCCCCTGGATCGCGACGGTCGGGTTCGCATGATTCTCCCGGAACAGGACGACGAGGCCGTTGGGGAGCTCGAATCGGAGAGGCTGGATGGCGGGCGACGAGGGTTTGGTCGCCGCGGCCTCACCGATGCCGTGCTCCCGGTACCGGTTCTCCGCCCGCCCGCGCAAGGCGTCCCCGACGGGACGGCCGTCCCCTCCGGCGGAGCCCGGAACGTCCAAGGTCGGGACCGGGTCGTAGTGGCCGACGGTCCGTGAGTCCTCGACGAGGTACTCACGCGCCACCCGCCGGACGTCCTGGGCAGTCACCTTCGCGATCAGGTCGAGGTAGGTATCCAGGTATCGGTAGGACGCCACGGTTTCGTAGTACCCCATCTGGTGCGCCAGACTCCGGACCGAATCCCTGGAATATGTGAACGATGCTTGGATCTGCTTCTTCGCGCGGCCGAGCTCGATCGGAGAGGGAAGCTCCTCTCTCATCCGGTCCGCCTCCGCCAGCAGCGCCTCTTCAAGGCGGCCGAGCGAGACGCCGGGTGCCGCTGTGGCCTCGGCGATCAGGAGGAAGGGATCGCGCGCCGTTTCGTTCCCGGCCTCGGCCTCCGTCGCGAGCTTTCCCTCCACGAGGGCCTGATAAAGGCGAGACGCCTTGCCGTGGCCCAGGATCATGCCCAGCACGTCGAGGGCATAGGTGTCCGGATGCAAGAGCGCGGGGGCCCTGTACGCTACCATGAGGTAGCGCGTGTCCCCGGGCTTTCGAATCTTGAACCGGCGCTCTCCCATCTGGGGTGGCTCGATCGTCACCACGGGGGGAGCCTCGGGGCCTCTCTCGATCCGGCCGAAATGATCCCTCACGAGCCCGAGCGCTCCGTCGCGCTCCACGTCGCCCACGATGACGACCGTGGCGTTGTTGGGCATGTAATGCTTTCGGTAGTAATCGCGAATCTCGCTCGTCCGGACCGCCTCAACGTCGCTGCGCCAACCGATCGTCGGCCAGTGATAGGGGTGCGCCTTGAAGGCCTGGGCGAAGGTCTCGGTGTAGAGCGTCCGGTGAGGATTGTCCTCGTTCCGCTCGAGCTCCGAGCGAACGACGGTCATCTCGAGCCGATGCTCCTCCTCCTGGATCAGCGCGTTCGCCATGCGGTCGGCTTCGATCTCGACCGCCAGCTCAAGCCGGTCCGATGCGAGCACCTCGAAATAGTTCGTATAGTCGAGCGAAGTGGCCGCGTTGAACGAAGCGCCGTTTCGCTGCAGAAGCCGCGCGATCTCGCCTTTGCCGTGCTTCGGCGTTCCCTTGAACATCATGTGCTCGAGCAGGTGGGAGATGCCGGTGGTGCCGGCGCTCTCGTTCCGGGAGCCGACCTTGTACCAGACCATGAACGAGACCACGGGGGCTCCGCGGACCTCTTGGATCAAGACCTTCAAACCGTTATCGAGGACGGACTCGAAGACCAGGCTCTCCAGCTTCCAAGGCCCTCGAGTCGTCGGGGCGGCGGATGGGCTCACGGAGGCCGGCCCTTTCATCGCGCCCGCAGCGCGGCGACGCATTCGATGTGGGGCGTGTGAGGGAACATGTCCACCGGCTGGATCCATTCCAGCGCGAACCGCGATTCGCAGAGGAGCGACAAGTCGCGGCCGAGCGTGCCAGGATTGCACGAGATATAGACCAGCCGCGGCGCGCCGAGGCGGATGAGCCGGCTCACCACGCCGGGATGCAGCCCCGCGCGCGGCGGATCCACGAGCACCGCGTGGATCTCCGGCCGACCGGAGGAGGCATCTCGAGGCCCCGAGTCGAAGCGGTCGCGCAGCACCTCCATCGCCTCCCCCTTCCAGAAACGAGCGTTCGCGATGCCGTTCCGCTCGGCATTTCGTTCCGCGTCCCGCACCGCGATCTCGGAAGATTCGATCCCGATCGCTTCGGCCGATCGGGTCGCGATGGGCAGGGTGAACGTGCCCGTACCCGCGTACACGTCCAGAACGCGCTCCGTCCCGGTCAGGGCGAGGGCTTCGAGCGCGGAGTCCAGAAGGCGATCCGCCTGCTCGGTGTTCGTCTGAAAGAATGAGTTGGAGGAGATCTCGAAGGTGAGGCCGCCCAAGCGTTCCAGAATCGTCGGCTGGCCCGCGAGCACGTGCTCCTCTTCTCCGAGGGCGACCTGCGCCTTCCGCCGCGTGAGGTTCAAGATCACGCTTGCGACGGCGGGGAATGCGCCCCGCAAGGCCACCGCGAGCCGGTCGAGCGCCGGATGCGTGCCGCTCGCGACGATGTTGACCATCACCTGGCCCGTGCGCATCCCTTCGCGCACGACGAGGAATCGAAGAAGGCCCGTGTGGTTCCTCAGATCGTAGGGCGGGAGCGCTTCCCGGACCGCGAAATCACGCACGAAGGCGACGATCTCGCTCGAGACCGGCGTCGCGATATGGCAGCGATCGAGATCGAACGGTCTGTCGTAGAGCCCGCGCCGGTGGAGACCCAGCGTCAGCCGGGCCCTCTCGTCCCGGCCGAACGAGTACTCCATCTTGTTCCGGTAATGGAAGAGCTTCGGGGCCGGCAAGACCGATCGAGCGGCCACGGGGAGCCCGCCCAGGTGGGCCAGGCATGCCTCGACCTGCCGCTGCTTGTGTCGAAGCTGCTCCGAATAGTCGAAGTCCTGGAACCGGCATCCCCCGCAGATGGGAACGTGGCTGCACGGGGCCGGCACCCGGAAGGGGGTGGAGGCAAGGATCTCGACGGCCCGCGCTTCGGCGTATTGGCGCCGCCGTCGGGTCACCGTGGCCAGCACCCGGTCTCCCGGCAGGGCGTTCTCCACGAAGAGGACGAACCGATCGACCTTGGCCAGAGCTTTTCCGCCGTAGGCGAGGTCGGAGACCGTCAGCTCAAGGGTCTGACCGCGCCGGACTTCCACCAAGGTTTCGGCGGCGGCCACGGCCGGCGAAAGCCCCGCCGGGATCGGTTCGGTCGAATCCATCCTCTGATTCTACACCATCGTTTCCACTCAGGATCGGGGTCTCCGTTACCGACAGTTACGTAGGCGCGGCTTGTCCCCGGAACCGTGGGACGTACGGCCCCTGGCGGGGTGGGATGGGTGATCGCGAAATCCGTTCAAGGAGGAACCGGAGTGCGATTCGTGGGTCTGCTTCTGATGCTCGGGTTCGCGCTTGGCCTGGGGCGGGCTGAGCCGGGGGAATGCGCGTCGCTCGGCCAGGTGAATTTCCAGGGCGATCTCGACCTGGTCGGCTTGAGTCGTACCGAGCAGGAGGACATCAACTCCCTCAACTTCGGCGAGAACCCGTTCCACACGGCCCGGATCCGCCTCTTCGCGGACGCACCCGTCCAGGATCACGTCCATGTCTTCACGGAGTTTCTCTACGACGACGGCACCATGCTCGCGCGTCTCTTCGGAGGGTTCGTGCGTTTGTCGGACCCGAAAGGGCGCGACATCCATATCGAGGTGGGGAAGATCCCGCTCCACCTGGGAGCCTACCCGAACCGGTCGTACGCGCCCCAAAACAACCTGATCGGCGCGCCGCTCATGTACCAGTACCACACCGATCTCCGCACCGACCAAGCACCCGTCCGCGGCGAGGACATCGTGGCGAACCGAGGAAACGGCTACCGCTCGAGCTACCTCGCGCCGGGGCTCACCGGCGTCGGTGATTTCGAGGGGCACGCGATTCCCGTGCTCTACGAGAACTGCTGGGACTTCGGGGCCGTGTTGATCGGCACGGCCGCCCCGCTCGAGTTCGCGGTGGGGGTGACGAACGGGAGCGCCGCGGAGCCGGTGATGGGCGACACGAACAACGGGAAACAGATTCTCGCGCGGCTCGGGTTCGTGCCGGCCCCGTGGATCCGGGCGGGGATTTCCGGATCGCGGGCCCCCTACCTGTACGAGGACCTGAATGAGGATCTGCCTCCCGGGCAAACCGTGGATCAATTCATGCAAAAGCTCGCGGCCGCCGATCTGGAGCTTTCCCACGGTCGCGGCGTCCTCTACTCGGAGCTCCTCTTCAGCCGATTCGAATCGCCGTTCGTCGGCGATCTGGACGTGCGCGCGTGGTACGTCGAAGGCAAGTGGACGGTCCTGCCGGGTTGGTACATCGCGGGGCGTTTCGACCGCATGATCTTCGGAGACGTCACGCTCTCGGGAGGGGGCGTCGCGGCCTGGGACGCCGACCTGTGGAAACGCGAGGTGGGGATCGGGTTCAAGCCGTCGAAGCGGCTGGTCGCGAAGCTCGTGCATCAGCAGTCCCAGATCAACGTGACGCCTCCCCTCGTACGCGCCTTCGCGGCCGCTCAGCTCTCGGTGGTGTTCTGATGGTCGCCGCGACCGCGCGCGCGCGCGCCGCCCTGATTCTTCTGGCGCTGCTCGGCGCGGCCCGCGCCTCGGCCGGCGCGATCGAGGGGGAGGTCTTGGTCGAACCCGCCGATCTCGCCATCCGCGACACATCGAAGCCGAATCCCTACGTGGGCCAGCTCAGCGCCTCCGCGCGAGCGGAGACCGCCGCCACCGTCGATACCGCCTACGGGGTCGCCTGGGTTGCCGATCCCGCCTCCGACCGGGAGCTGCCGCCTCCGCCCGCGCGGATGGACCAGGTCGGCCAGCGGTTCGTCCCTCGCATCCTCGCGGTAGTGGCCGGGCAGACCGTCGAGTTCCACAACAGCGATAACGTCTATCACAACATCTTCTCCTACTCGCCCCCGAAGCGCTTTGACCTGGGACGCTATCCGAAAGGGAAGTCAAGGAGCGTGACGTTCGTGAAGCCGGGCGCGGTCCAGGTCTATTGCGACATCCATTCCGACATGCGCGCCGACATCATCGTCGCACCGAGCCGGCGGTTCGCGCTGATCGGGCGCAGCGGCCGGTTCCGCATCGAGGGCGTCCCGGCGGGGACCCACACGGTCAAGGTGTGGCTGCCCAGCTCGGGCGAACGCGTCGCCAGCATCGACGTGTCCGAACGGGGCGCCGTTTCCCTACTCCCTCTCGGTCCATGAAGCCGTTTCGGCTTTCCTGGATTCGACCCTCGCTCGCCGCCAAGATCGCGGCGGCCACCTCGCTGCCCATTTTGGCGGTCATGGTGGCCGCGCTCCTCGCCGTGAACTTCCGGGTCGCCGCGCAGCAGGACCGTACCGTCACCGCCGATCTATCGCGGGCCGCCCTGTCCTTCGAGAAGCAAATGGTGCACCAGGGCGAGGAGCTGAAGCGTATCGGGATCGTCATCGCGCGCGATCCGAAGTTTTTCGCGATGCTCACCCTTCCCCGGACGGATCGCGGGACCGAGTACTTCCAGGCGACGCTCGCCGGCGTCGCCGGCGATTTCCAGCATGATACCGACGCCGCGATCTTCGACGTCACCGACGAGCACGGGGTCGTTCTGGTCCGGGGCGGGCGGCCCGACGAGTACGGCATCAACATCTCCGGGTCGAAGCTCATTCGGGGAGCGCTCTCGGGACGTCCCGTCAGCGGCTACACGGTGGAGGGGCGGAACGCCTACCGGGTCGCGGTCGTTCCGATTGTGGTCGGGGGCGCTCTGGTGGGGACTCTGACGCTGGGACAAAGTCTCGACGCCGCGCTCGCGCAGGCCCTCAAGGAAACGACGCGCAGCGATGTCGTGTTCACGGTGGACGGGGAAATCGCCTTGAGCACCGTTGCCGAATCCATGCTCCGGAGCATGCTGCAAAAGAAGATTCGCGAATGGCGGAACCCGGACTCGCGCCGCGAGGCGGGCACGACGCTCGAGGTGGTGCCGGTGCAGGGGGAGCGCTTTCTCGCGCTTCGCGGCGAGGTGGAGGGGCCCGAGGTCGGGGGCCACCTGGGTTACGTGCTCGTGCGCTCGCTGGACCAGGAAACGCTGGTGGTGAGGCGGATCGGAGGGGATCTCTTCCTCGCGGGAGCCACGGTCGCGCTCCTGGCGCTTCTGCTCGGCCTCGGGGTCGCGGCCGGAATCACGCGGCCGATTCGACATCTCGTGGAGGCCGCCAACGAGATGCGGGTTGGGAACTACGACTTTCCGCTGAACGTCCGATCGCGCGATGAGATGGGGCGGCTCGCGGAGGATTTTGGAGCCATGCGCGAGACCCAGCGCCACGAGATCGAGCGGCTCGGCGAGATCGACCGGATGAAATCAAATTTCATCACCATCGCCTCCCACGAAATCATTACCCCCGTCACCATGATCCGCGCGTACGCGGATATCTTGGGGGACGGCTCGCTCGGGGAGGTCACGCCGCCCCAGCGCGAAGGTCTCTTCGCGATACGCCGGGGAACGGACACGCTGACCCGCTTGGCGCGCGACCTGACCAACATGTCTTTGATCGACCGCAACCAGCTCCCCGCCCATTTCGCCCCCTGTGACATCGGCGAGGTTCTGGAGGAGGTCGCGGTGCAGGTCGCGCCCTTCGTGACGCAGCGAGATCAGCAGCTCTCGATCGGGGCGGAGGCGGGGCTCGTCCATCCCCGCATCGATCGCGACTATCTGAACCAGGCGATCCTGAACGTCGCCATGAACGCGGTGCGCTTTACGCCAGATGGGGGCACGATCGACCTGGGAGCCCGGAGGGTCGGGGACGCGGTGGAAATCGAGGTGAGCGACACGGGAATCGGGATCGCCGAAGAGGACCAGGAGCGGATCTTCTCGAGGCTCGTTGAGCTCAAGGACATCAACCTCCACTCCTCGGGGCTGGCGGAGTTCAACTCGTCGGGCCTCGGTCTCGGCCTCTCGATCGCGCGGGGTATCGTGGAGGCCCACGGAGGGACGATCCGCGTGGAAAGCCACGTGGGCAAGGGAAGCACCTTTCGGATTCGGCTCCCCCTCGCCGGTCCACCCTCCTACCGTCCAGAAGAGACAACCGCTTCAGACAGCCGCAGTAAAGCCGACACGACACATTCAAGCAGCTGATTTTAAATAGCTTATACCATTCCATTCAAATAGTCGTCATGTGTTGACTGCTTCGGCGTCCGCCCACGGGCCGGATCACGCATTTTGCCCGTCGGCCACTCCTCTGTAAGACAATCACTTACATGGTATCGGCGAGATGGAAGTGCAAATGGCACGACGGCTGCTCTTACATCCCGGCGTGGTCAGTACGGAAGGTGCGCAGCAAACCCCAAATCAAGTGAGGTGTGTGATGGCAGCTCTTCTCGCGATTCTCGTGATCCTGTCGTTGGCTGGCCCAGGTCCCGACGGTAAGGCTGGCTGGTAAGCGGCAAGACGAAACCCGACACCGTTCCAAACCATCGACCCGAACCGGAAAATCCGAAAGGAGGTGAAAACGAAATGACCGCACTCATCCTGACCGCGCTGATCGTCGCCTACGGCACGATTAATCCTCCGGACGGCAAGGCCGGCTGGTAAGCGGTGAGTAGTTACGGCTTCGCGGGTAGGGCGAACCCCTGCGAGCCGGAGTAAGGCGGATCGATGGGCCATCAGCAAGGCTTCCCCTGATGGCCCTTCGATTTTGGGCGAAATGGGGGCGGGGGGCGACTGGTCAGCGGCAGGGAAGCTGTGATACCGTTGGCTCTCGTACCCTCGCCCTCGTTCCGTCCTTGGCGGAAAGGATCGCCTGCATGAGCAAGCGACCGATGTCCGAGATCGGCCGGATGCTCGAATGCGACGTGCCCCCAGTCATGCCGGTGCTCCCCCTCATGAGCACCGTCGTTTTCCCGCTTGGGGTTACCTCGATCCAGATCCGCCTCGAGCAGTCCAAAGCGCTTCTCCGCGACTACGCCGAGCCCGACGAGCTGATCGCGCTCGTGTACAGCCCAGCCAAGAGCGAGCGGGACCTTAAGCCCGAACAGCTAAGCAGGATAGGCCTCGCCGCCCGCGTGATCCGGATTCTGAACATGCCCAACGGCAACGTCCAGGTCACGCTCGAGGGGTTGCGACGCGTCGGCGTCGAGGAGATCCTCCGTGCCGAGCCCTACATCGAGGCCCGCGTCTCCTGTCCGGTCGAACCCACGGTAGACCCGGAGCGCGTGAACTCCCTCGCGACCCGCATCTTGCAGCTCCTCAAGACGATCTCGCAGCTCGACCATTCCTACCCCCCCGAGATGGACAACATCTTCAGCATGAACCTCGGGGATCCTGGCCTCTTTGCCGACACGGTGGCTTCGATCGTACGGCTTCCCGTCGAGGCCAAGCAGCGCGTGATCGAAACGCTGGATATAGGCGAGCGCCTGGTCCTGCTGGCCGAAGCCCTCGATAGCGAGGTGGCCCGGCTCAGCGTGGCCGAGGACGTCGTGCGCCGCGCGAGCGCCCAGGTCGAGAAGAATCAGAGGGAATTTTTCCTCCGCCAGCAGCTCGCCGAGATCCGCCGCCAGCTCGGGGAAGAGGATCCCCAGGAAATGCTCGTCCGGCAGATCCTGGACCGCGCGGATACCTTGGGCCTGCCCCAGCACGTCCGCTCGGTCGTGTACGAAGAGACCAACCGGCTTCGCTACCTGGCGCCCACTTCACAGGAGTCCGGCGTGATCCGCAACTACATCGAGTGGCTGCTCGCCCTGCCTTGGGGCAAGCCGGTGCGCCATCCGATCGATCTGGACGAGGTCACGAAAAGGCTCAACGCGGAGCACTTCGGTTTGGACAAGGTGAAGGAGCGGATTCTCGAGTACCTCGCTGTCCTCAAGCTCAAGAACGATCTCAGGGGTCCCATCCTCTGCTTCGCCGGCCCGCCCGGCACGGGCAAGACTTCGCTCGGGAGCTCCATCGCGCGCGCCATGGGGCGCGATTTCGTCAGGATAAGCGTGGGGGGCGTTCGCGACGAGGCGGAGATCCGCGGCCATCGCCGCACGTATATCGGCTCGCGGCCCGGGAAGATCATTCGAAGCCTGCGAGACGTTCACAGCTCCAATCCGGTGTTCATGATCGACGAGATCGACAAGCTCGGCCACGACTCTCAGGGGGATCCGGCCTCGGCGCTCCTCGAGGTGCTGGATCACGAGCAGAACGCGCATTTCGTGGACCATTACATCGAGATCCCGTTCGACCTCTCCGAGACGCTCTTCATCACCACGGCGAACGTGCTCGATTTCATTCCCGCGCCGCTGCTCGATCGGATGGAAGTGATCCAGATCCCCGGCTACATGGACGCGGAGAAGATCGAGATCGCAAGACGCCACCTGATCCCGCGGGCGGCCCGCGAGCACGGGCTCCTCGAAGGAGACATCACGTTCGACGACGCCGCGATCACGAAGATGATTCGCGAGTACTCGCGGGAGGCCGGCGTCCGGCAGCTCGAGCGCGCGATCGAAACCGTGTGCCGCAAGTGCGCGCGGCAAAGGACCACCGGATACACCGGGCAATGGAGCTTCGGCGAGGCGGACATCGAAAAGCTTCTGGGCCCTCCCTACGTGCTTCCCGAAATGGCGGAGGGACACGCCGAGGTCGGGGTCGCGACGGGGCTCGCCTGGACCACGACCGGCGGGGACCTTCTTCTCATCGAGGCGCTCAAGATGCGCGGCGCGGGGCGCGTCATCGTCACGGGGCAGCTCGGGGACGTCATGAAGGAATCGGTTCAGGCGGCGCACAGCTACGTCCGCGCCCGGGCGGAGCTTCTCGGGATCGACCCGGAGGTCTTCGATGATTTCGATCTTCACATCCACTTTCCCGAGGGCGCGGTCCCGAAAGACGGTCCCTCCGCCGGGATCACGATCGTGATGGCGATCGCCTCGGCGCTCGCCGAGGCCCCGATCCGAAACGACGTCGCGATGACGGGGGAAGTGACCCTCCGCGGGAAGGTGATCGCGGTGGGCGGCCTGAAGGAGAAGATCATGGCCGCGCACCGTGCCGGCATCAAGACCGTCGTGTTCCCCTCGGATAATCAGAAGGACGTTGTCGAGGTCCCCGAATCGGTGCGCTCGAGCATGACCCTGGTTCCGGTGAGCGCCGTCGATGAGGTCTTCCGCTACGCCTTCGTCGGGGTCGCGGAGCGAATCGCCGAGCTGGAGGCGCGCAAGGCCGCCGTCGATATCCGCCGGGCCCGGAAGCGGCGGGCGAAACGCGGAAACGCGCGCAGGAAAACCCGACGCCCCGAGCCAGCGCCGCGTCAGAAAGCAGCGCGGGAGCGCTCCCCCGGCGCTCCCAAGGGGAGACGGTAGCCCCACGGCTCGGCCCCTCACGGTTTCGCCTCTCCCCGCGAGTTGAGAATCGAGTCCGCCAGGCCCCACGCAGCGAGGATCAAGAGCGGCCACGTGATGTCGAAGAAGAGGCGCCTGTCGAAATACACGTAGGCGAGCGCGACCAGGATGAGAAGAAACCCGAGCACCCGATAGAGAACCCCCGGAAGGAGTCCTCCCGAGCCGAGCAGCCGGACCCCCTCCACGGCTACCTTCGAGCGCGCGAGGGAGGGGCGCCGGGTGAACCCGACGAAGTACATGGCCATTCCGGCGAGGATGCCGTGCGAGAGATCGGGGGACCACCGCATCGGGAATAAGGCGAAGGCGCCGCAGCCGATTCCTATCAGGGCGGCGAAAATGGGAATCCAGGAAGGTCGCATGGCGCTATCCCCGGAAAGCCTGGATCGCGCAGTAGAGAGCCGCGCCCAGGATCGCCGCGCCCGAGCCGACCGTAACGCAGCCTGGAAAGTTTCCCATCGAGTTGCAGGCGTCATCTACTCTCCGGAGAAGCATGTCGGCGAGGGGGATGAAACACACGCCGAACCTCGCCCAGTTGAAACGCTCCGGGGCGCGGACCGCCGTTCCAGCCGCGGAGAGCGCATAGAGGGCGCCTTCCTTGAGCCAGAGATTGTGCTCTCCGGAGTTGACTGGCTGAAAGCCCGCCTCGAGCAAGCTCGGATCACGCCGGCGGATCAGCTCGAAGCTCTGCACTTGAGCCTTGGAGCTCACCTCGAGGAGCGCGAAGTAGACGGCGCGGGTGAGATCGTCGCGATATTGATATGGAAGGATCGTGATCCGAACCCGCCGCCCATCCGCCATCGTTCCGAGCGCGCCCACGATGCCGGTCCGAAGAAGCTCGAGCCCGGGATCTGAAGCCCGGTCCGCGATCGCGCGCACCATGAGCGGGCTCTTCGCCGCCCGGGTCGTCGCCTCGCGAATCTCGTTCTCTCCCGCGATCCATCGTGCCTCCCGGAACTCGGAGAGCCTCGGCTCAGGAGAGGAGGCGGGATCGGTGAGGCGCCGCGGGTTTTGATTCGTGCATCCGGAGCTTCCGATGGCGAGCGCGGAGACGATGAGGAACATCTCGAGACGTTTCATATCGGCACCCCTCCTGGAATTTGCGCGGCCACGGCCGCGCCGTTGGGCGCCGAGGAGCGAGGGCACGCATGGAGCGGAGCACGATCCGTTCCAGGGAGAGCACCAACGCATGATTCCGTCGGGCGCGCGAACGGGCTGCCCTCGCGGTGATTGGAGCGGCTAGGGTGCGGGCGCGCCTGGAAGCGGGCGCCGGCCCGCGCGTCGAAGACCCGACGGCGTTAAGCCGGGAGCGAGGAGATCATTTCGCGCCGCCGATACCGATTCGCTGGCCCACGGCGATCTGCACCGACCCGTCGAGATCCTTCGGCGCCGCGGGCGTGAGGTGCTGCACGCGATCGAGGCGTCCTTCCACGGACACGGCATTCTCCCCGAGGCCCGCGACACGCAGCAAGGCGACTTGAAGCCGCGCCGAGTACCGGTCTTCTCTCAGGCCGTGGAGGTCGTAGGTCCGGGAGGACCCGGCGAGGAAGGGGGTGATGAGGAGGCGGCCCGGGACCGTTTCCCACCGCGCCTCGAAGGAACCCTGGAATGTCGTATCGGTGAGATGGAGATCGCCCGAATGGTTCTGCTCCAGCCCCAGCGCGAGGGTGCTCACGACGCGCCCCGGATGACGCCGGGTGGCCACGAGCGATCCCGAGATGATTCGCCGCCTGGTCCCGGCCCTCAACGCGTCCTTGAGGAAGGTGATGTCGAAGCGCGCGGTCGTCCGGCCTCCGAGCGGCTCGGCGGCCGTGTACTCCGTCGCGATCCTGTGCTCCGCGAAGTCGGTGTTCGCGCCCCGGTGCGTCACGCGGACGAGAGACGGGGTCACCCAGCTGTCCTCGCTAAGCACGAGCCTCCCGCCGAACGCCCCGCTCTGGACGCGCACGACCGGCTCGAGCCCGCTTCGCGCGGCGGGCTCTTCGGAGCGGAAGCTGCCGAAGAGGTCCCACCTCCAAATGCTGCGCTTCACCTGAGCGAATCCGCCGCGCCGGTCCGACAGCGCATACGGATTCAGCGCGGTCGCGAGCGCGGGCTGGAAGGAAAATGCCTGCGCGAGGGCATCGAATCCGGCGGCGGCGCCCGTGAGCTCCCCGCGCCACGCCGTGCGCGAGCGTCCCTCCTCGACCCCCCCGATCCTCCGGTGGCGCACCGTGGCCCCGTCGCCGACGATCGCCCAGGTCCCGGGAAGATCGACGCGGCCCATGCCGCCGTAGATGGCGCGGGTGCGCGTCCGCGTCTCGACCCCGCCCGGGGTCGGGTCCTCGTGCGTGTAGCCTCCGTAGAGCGTCGCCTGGAAACGGCCGCGCAGTAACGATCGCCGGAGCCGCGCGGCGTAAAGATCGGATTCCGCCTCGCGGACGGGGCCGCCGGAGGAGATCGGATGCGACGCGAGCGCCACGTAGCCGTCGAGGTCCCCGAGCGGAGAGGCGTGCCACGCCGCTTGGGCGCTCCTTCGAGGCACGGGGCTCATGAGGAGCGGGGTCTCGCCCGCGCCCGCCGGCGCGGCGTCGCTCCACTCGAGCGCCGCGTTCCGCGCCGCGTAGCGAAGCTTCATGTGCTGGGGGGTTCCCCGGCCGTTCCCGAGGTCGTCGAACCTGAGCCGCATCGATAGCTCCGCCTCGAGCCGGCCCGACGCGGAGAGATCGTATCCCGCGCTCCACGCCCCCCATCCCGTCGCCGAGCGATTCAGCTCGCGGAAGCTCGAGCGCCCTTCGGCGAGCCACGTCGCCGATCCCCTGAGCCGCCGCGGGGTTTCGGGCGGCGGTTGAGGGGTTCGCCACGACGGAGATTCGAGCCCGCGGGCGGGCGGAGCGCAGAGGAAGGAGACCGGGTTCGCGGCGAGGGGCTGCGGGGCCTCGACCTGGAATTGGAGCCGGTGTTCCCCGAGCCTCCGCGTGGGGAGCGGTCCCCGCATCGCGACCTCGACCGGGCGCCCCGCCTGCATGTAGCCCTCCTCGATCGAGACGAGATCCCCATCCATATAGAAGGCGGCGCGAAACGCGCCTGTGCCGTTCCCGGTCACCACGGCGCGTGGGAGGATCGTATCGCCCATGGCGAACACGGTGCCATGGACCGGCCACTCCAAGGTCGCCGAGCGGACGAGCAGGTCGGAGCCGATCGCCGGCAGCACGCTCGCTGGGTGGCACACGACGCTCGTCGGATCGGTGCGGAAGCATGCGTCCACGACGACCGAGGAGGATGTCTCGTCCGTACCGTAGAAGGTCAGCCGCACGCCCAGCACCCCCTGGGGGATGGTGCGCGCGACGGTCTCGGGCAGCGTGACGGGCGCGACGAGGTCCGCGACCCCGCTCCGTCGAAGGAAAACCGAGATCGGAATGGTGTACTCGTAGATCGGCGTGACGGAAGCATCGAGCGGCGTGGGCTCGGTATTGGTGACGGCGGCGGAGGGCAGGAGCTGCACGCGCGCCGACGTGAACGAGACGTCCGTGCCCGCCAGCTCGCGCACCGGGATCGGGACGGGCAAGGCGACATCCGGCGTCAGCGCGAGGTTCACGTCGCCGGCCTGCACCCGCTCCACGCGTGCCTGGGCCACGGTCGTGAAAGTATAGATCTCCGAATACCTTCCGGGCGGCGGTTCCTCGGTCCAGTTCGTGCCGGTCGTGTCCTGGACCAAGTTGAGCTTCATCGCGAAGAGGTGCCCGAAGGCGAGCGGCGAAAGCGGCGTGATGTAGAGCGTGTCTCCCAGCGTGGACCAGCGGTCTGGCAGGGTTGTAATGAGCCCGCCGCCGGAGCTCGGATCGAGATCCGCGACGGAGTAGGCGGCGTGCTTGCCGGTCGGCTGATCGAAGACGAATTGCAAGATGGCGTTGGACGGAACGCGCGGGGCTCCGTTCGGTGGGTAAGTGGCCACGACCCTCGGCTGGCCGAGGCACGTGCCTGCGAGAAACAGAAGCGCCGCGGGGATGCCGAACGCGGTACGGCATCCTAAACGCGAGCTCAAGAGGGAAAGCCTTTCACGGGGAGGGGATTGGGATTGCGGAGGGCGGCGGCGCAAACGTATCATGAGCCCTCTATGCTAACAAAATCGCGCGGCGCCGCAACGACTTCGAAGCGTTCCCCTTCAAGAGGAACACGAAACGGCACCGGGCCGAGGGCGGTCGCGGTCCTCGGCGCGACGGGGACGGTAGGGCAGCGCTTCATCCAGCTCCTCGAGAGCCATCCGTGGTTTTTCGTGGCGGAGGTCATGGCCTCGGATCAGAGCGCGGGGAAGACCTACGCCGAGGCCGTGGGGGAGCGCTGGAAGCTTTCCACCCGTATCCCGGAGCGTGTCGCGGGGCTCAAGGTGAGAGGGCCGGGCGAAAGGCTCCGCTCGCCGATTCTATTTTCGGCTCTCGATGCCTCGGTCGCGGGGGATCTGGAGGAGCGCTACGCGCGCCAGGGGCATCTCGTGTCCTCGAACTCGCGGAGCCACAGGCTCGACCCCTTGGTGCCGCTCGTCATCCCCGAGGTGAACCGCGACCACATCGAGCTCCTGGACAAGCAGAGGTACAACGGCGGCGGAATCCTCACGAATCCGAACTGCTCGGCGATCGTGCTCGTGATGGCGCTCGCGCCGCTGCACCGTGCCTTCGGCGTCGAGTCGGTGATCGTCACGACCTTTCAGGCTACGAGCGGCGCCGGCTACCCGGGCGTTCCGTCCCTCGACATTCTCGGAAACGTGATTCCGTTTATCGCGGGCGAGGAGCCCAAGATGGAAACCGAGACGAACAAGATCCTGGGGCGCATCGGCGCGCGAGGGATCGAATCGGCCGGGATCGCCGTGAGCGCCCAGTGCCATCGCGTGCCAGTTCTGGACGGGCACCTGGAGGCGGTGAGCGTGAAGCTCAAGCGGAGGGCCTCCTTGAAGCAGCTGCTCGGCGCGCTACGCGGATTCCGCCCGCTCGACCGGCTCCCGCTTCCTTCCGCGCCGGCGGAGCCGCTCTTCGTGCGCGATGAAGACGATCGCCCCCAGCCGCGCCTCGACGTGGACCGTGCGTCGGGAATGGGCGTCACGGTCGGGCGAATTCGCCCCTGCGCGGTCCTCGATTGGAAATTCGACGCCCTGGGCCACAACACCATCCGCGGCGCCGCGGGCGCCGCCATCCTGAACGCGGAGCTTCTCGCGCATGCGGGCAGAGTCTAGCGCCGCGCCCGTGAGCCTGACGCGCGACTTCATCCTCGTGCGCCACGGGGAGACCGACTGGAATCGCGAGCGGCGCGTGCAGGGCGTGAAGGGCGCGTCGATGAACGAGGCGGGGCACGAGCAAGCGAAGGCCCTGGCTCGCGTGTTGTGGGAGGTGCCGCTCCAGGCGGTCTATTCGAGCGCGCTCCCCAGGGCGGTCGAGACCGCCTCTTACGTCGCCGGTCCGCACCGGCTGAACGTCATCACGGACCCGAGGCTCAACGAAATCGATCACGGTGAGTGGGAAGGGCTCAGCGAATTGGAGCTGCCCGATATCGATCTCTACCGGAGGTGGCGCGAAGATCCCACATCGTGCGCGCTTCCGGGCGCGGAGCCTTTGGCCGCGGTTCACGAGCGCGCCGTGCAGGCGATGCGCGATATCGCAGCGCGACACCCGGCTTCCGACGGGCTCGTGGCGGTCGTCTCGCACCAGATCGTGCTGGCGCTCCTCAAGTGCCACATCCTCGATCGGCCGTGGAGCCAGATCCGCCGCCACGCGCTGGGCGTCGCGTCCTACGAGGTCCTGACGGCGGGAGAAGGTTTTGCGCCACGGCCCTGATCGCGGGGAACCTGGCGGCCCAGGGAGGGGTAAACGTAAGGCAATGACAGGGCTTCAGTTCCCGGTAAGATTTTGGCTGTTTCCGGCCTGCCTTCTCGTGGTGTTCGGCCCCGGGAGCGCCCGCGCGACCTCGTTCACCCAGATCACCGCGGACACGACGCGCGAGACCGATCCGGCGCCGTCGCCGGACGGCAAGTGGATCGCGTTCACGTCGGATCGAGGCGGCCACGGCGCGACCCAGATCTACCTCATGCCCGCGGAAGGGGGCGAGCCGCGCCAGCTCACCCATGAGCCCGACAGCGTTCGCACGGGCACGCCGAGCTGGGCGCCGGACGGCAAATCGCTCCTTTACGTTTCGACCCGGGGCAAGCGCTACAACGTCTATTCGATCCCGATCGATGGCGGTGAGCCGCGCCAGATGACCCATGCTCCCGGGAGCCACCGGTTCGCCAGCTATTCGGCGGACGGGAAGAAGATCGCTTTCTACTCCAACCGGGTTCGTCCGGGGGACCTCTTCGGCTTCAACATCTTCGTCATGGATTCCTCCGGCGAGGAGGAAACCGCGATGGCAGCGCAGGTGACGAACAGCATGGGCAACCCGGGGCATCCGACCTGGTCGCCCGACGGCAAATGGGTCGCGTTCGTCGCGAAGGAATACGACTCTCTGAGACAACATACGATGGAAGGCAACATCCTGTTCACGAGGTATCACCTCTACAAGGTGCGGGCCGAGGGCGGAAAGGGAATCCGCCTCACCCACGGCACGATCGGCGGGGAGCAGTTCGAGGACACCTGGCCGTCCTGGTCGCCGGACGGCAAGTGGATCGCCTTCGGAAGGGTGATCGGAGGGAAGCGGGACATCTGGGTCTTGGACGTGGAGACCAACAAGACATTCGCGCTGACGACCGCCGGGAACTGCATCAAGCCCACGTGGGGCTATGACTCCAAGTCGCTCTACTACGCCACGGTCACCGATAGTAACGAGGACCTCTGGGTCGCCCGAGACCTCACGCTGAAAGCTCCCGCTCCCGCGCGTAAGCCGGCGGCCAAGAAGTCGAGGGCCAAAGCCCCCCCGGCAGCGTCCAGCTCCACCACGGCAACCCACAGATAGCGGGGACGGGTTACGTCGCGCATCATCGTCGCGCTCCTGGGTGCGATCGTGATCGTCGGCGCCGCACCGGCCTCGGCGCCACGCGCCACGCGGTCGGCGCGCCCGTCGGCGGGCCGCCCGGGGCCCGTTCCCCAGGCATTGCTCGCCGGCGTAGGGCCGCTGGCTTGGAACGCTGCCGTCAGCCGCGACCGCGGAACCGGGTCCGGCGGCGCGGCTCCGCTCTGGCCCGCCGTGCGCGTGCTGGCCCCGCTCGGCACCGAGTCTCTGTACGTGTTCCCGGCGCGGGCCCCGGCGCCGATCCTTCTCGCGTCCTGGCCACGCCAGGATGTGATGACCCACTCCGTTCGAATCTTCCCCGGATACCGCTGGATCGTCCTCGAAGCGCCGGCAGCGGATTCGAGCGGGGTCGTGGGCGAAGGGCGTCTGGCGCGCTTCTTCACCGCGGATGGCACGCTCCGCTGGGAAACACGATCGAAGCTCGTGCCCGCCGCCCTGGGGAGGGACCTCGTGCTCGCGCCGCGTCCATCCCCGGACGACTCGATCCCGCCGCTCGTGAGAGTGATTCTACTTCCGAAAGGAGAGCCCCGAGCCTCCTGGCCGGCGGTCGCCGGCTGGGGATCGTCCTCGCCGCTCGAGAATTTCCTCGCCGCGAATACGATCGGAATGTTCGACTCAACGGGGATCAGGCAGGACGAGCTCAGGCTCTTGAACCTCGAGGGTACGATTCTCTGGGCGCGGAGCCTCGCGGCGGATCAGCGCGAGTTTGCGGTCAGCAACTTCGGAGACGTTTCGATCGCCAGGGAAAAGCAGCTCTTCGTTTTCGACCGCTCGGGGGGAGAAAAGCTCCGCGTCCCCCTGCCGCGAAACATCGTCGGCCGGACGGCGATCACCCCCGACGGGCGCTTCACCTTGGTCGCGGTGACCTCCCCCGTGGCCCGCCGCGCCGAGGGCGACCTGTGGGTCGGTCTCTACGAAACCTCACGAAGGGCGCCGGTCTGGACCCGGCGCGACCTCGCGGCTCAAGCCGGAAGGGGCGCGGACGCCCTCGAGCTCTCCCTCTCGGACGACGGCCAGCGCGCGTTGGTTCGCCTCTCGACCGGCCCGGTGCTCCTCTTGGGGAGCGATGGACGGCTTCTCGCGCGGTGGCCGCTGGAGCGCGCCTCCCGAGGGGAATACGACCCGGGTCTCGTGCCGCGGCGGACCTGGCTCTCCTCCGACGGCACGCTCGTCGCGCTCACCACGCCGGTGGCGCGATCCCTCGCGGACGCTCGCGGCTGGCTCTTTCGGGTACCCCGGTAGCGTCGGCTCCGCGGCGGGGCCGGTAGCGTCGGCTCCGCGGCAGGGCCGCTAGCGCACGACGAGGGTCCCCTTCATTCCCTTCTTGGCGTGGCCGTCGACGTGGCAGAAGAACTCGTACTCCCCCGGCTTCGCCGGGGTGAACCTGGCGTGCTTCGTTCGATGGAAGCTCAAGAACCCCGCGCCCCTGCTCACGGAAATCCCGGCGTCCCCGTCCATGCAGGTGAAATTGTGCGGCACGAAGAGGCTCTTGAAATGGAGGGTCAGCTCCACCGGCTTCCCCGATTCCACGATGATGCGGCTCGGTTTGAAATAGAAGGAGTGCACGTCGACCTCGACGACTTGAACCCCCTCCGCGTTGGTCCTCGCCGTCATCTCGCTCACCGAAAGCTTGCTTCCGGATGTGCCGCATCCGTTCAGGAGGGGGAACGAGAAGAGAACGAGGAGAGCCAGCCGTCGTGCGGGAAGGAATATGCAGGCCCTGCTCAGACCGGGATCGACTTGAACACGAGACACGCGTTGGTTCCTCCGAAGCCAAAGGAATTTGAAATGACGGTTCGTATCGAGATCGAGCGGCCCACCCGCGGAACATAGTCGAGATCGCACTCGGGGTCCGGATGATCGAGGTTGGCGGTCGCGGGGACGAACCCTTCCGACACCGTCAGCGACGCGATCGCCGCTTCCATCGCCCCGGAAGCCCCGAGCGCGTGCGCGTGGAGCCCCTTGGTGCCGCTCACCGGTACGCGCCGCGCCCTGTCGCCGAGGACTTCCTTGATCGCGAGCGTTTCGATGCGGTCGTTCAGCACCGTGGAAGATCCGTGCGCATTCACCGCCTCGATCTCCCCCGGCAAGAGGCCGGCATCCCGGATCGCGATCCGCATCGCGCGCGCGGCGTCCCGCCCCTGCGGCTGCGGCGCGGTCATGTGGAAGGCGTCGTTGGTGGTCGCGAACCCGACGAGCTCGGCATAGATACGGGCGTCGCGTTTCAGGGCGTGCGCCAGATCTTCGAGGATCAGGATCGCGGCGCCTTCCGCCATCACGAATCCATCCCGCCGGGCGTCGAAGGGGCGTGAGGCGCGGGCGGGCTCGTCGTTGGCGGTCGACATCGCCTTGATCACGGTGAACGCCGCGAAGGTGAGCGGCGCGAGCGGCGCCTCGACCCCGCCGGCGATCATCGCCGTGGCCTGACCGTCGCGAATCATCCGGAAGGCTTCTCCGATCGCGATCGCCCCGGAGGCGCAGGAGTTGGAATTCCCGAGCACCGGGCCCCTCGCGCCGAAGGCGATCGCGACGTTGCACGCCCCGGCCCCCGCGAAAACCCGGATCGCGAGACTCGCGGGGACGGAGCGGAGGCCCGATTCGAGAAACGCCGCGTGGTCCGCTTCCGCGCTCGGGACGCCGCCGAGCGCCGAGCCGATCGTGACGCCCAGATCGGTTTCCGGCACCGCGTGGAGCCCCTCGCCGATCGCGAGGCCGGCGTCTTCGAGGGCCATCTGCGCCGCGGCGATCGAAAGGTGGCCGAAGCGGTCCATGCGGCCCGCGCGCTTGGGACTGAAGAAAGCGGCCGGATCGAAGGCCTGGATCTCTCCCGCGATCCGGGTCCGCAGAGCGGACGCATCGAACCGTGTCAGGGGCCCGACGCCGCGCCGGCCTGTGCGAACCCCTTCCCAGAACTCCCGGCGCCCGGTCCCGATCGGCGTGATGGCGCCGATCCCGGTCAGCGCGACGCGGCGCTTGATCGTTGGGGCAATCACGACGCGGCGCTCCCGATCGATCCCCTCGCGCGCTCTTCGGCGAGGGCCCGGAAGCAGCGGAGCGTTTTCTCCACGATGGGCTCGATGAACCCGCGCGCGATGACCCGCTCGGCGAACCAGCGGCCCACGACGGGAACCTTGAAGTCGAGATCGTGGTCCACCCGGGCGCGCGTGCCTCCCCGTTCGTCCGTGAAGCTCCAGAGCACCTCCATGCCCCGCGTGATTCCGCGGACGTGCCGAAAACGGATCGTGCGCGTCTCGGGATCGGCCGTCTGGAGGGCCTCCCAGAAAACCGGGATGGGTCCGCGGCGGGCGCTCATCGCGGCGTGCGTCGTTCCTTCGCGGCGGCTCAAAATACGTACGTAGCGATAGTGGGGCAGGAAGCTCTTCCAGCGGCCGAGGTCCGAGACGAGATCGAACAGGTCTCGCGAGGGCGCCTCGATCCAGATGGAGGTCTCCGAATGCACGGTCTCAACGTGGCTTCGGTGAGGAAACGTGGCGCTTCATCCGGCTCGCGACTTGATCGACCTTGACCCCGAGATCCTTCGCGATGTCGAGCCACCCGTTCCCGGCGGCCCGCATCGCGACCACGTCGGCTGGCGCCTTCCCCTTCCTGCTCGCCTTGGCGAAGCCGTAGGCCATCGCAAGCTCGCCGTATCCCAGGCCCCACGTCTCATGCTGGTATCTCAGGGAATCCTCGCTCGCGCCGAGCTGGGCGCTCAAGCGCGTCAATACGGCCGCCTCTCCCTCGGGGGTCTTGGCTTCCGCGTCGATTCTCGCCACCGTCCGCTGGATGCGGTGGAGCGCGGACTCCGGAGTGCTCTTGGTCCCCGCCGTCGCGGCGGATTTTCCAGCCACGGCACGCGCCGGAACGAGGGTCCCCGCCAGGAGGCATGCGGTCAGGGACGCGAGAGATATTCGTAGGGCTGCCTGAATGGGGCGAAGGGCCATGGCTCGATCCTCCCTGGATTCAACCCGAGCGCTGGGCGACGCGTCAGCGCAGGATAGCGATCCTCTGCGTTTCGATGCCGTCCGGCGTCTCGATGCGAAAGAAATAAACGCCGCTACCTACCGGAACACCGCGGTCGTCTTGGCCGTTCCATCGCACGACCCGCTCGCCGGCCGGGTATCTTCCCTCCTCGATCGTGCGCACCAGCCGCCCGTGCACGTCGAAGAGCCGGACGCGCACGTCTCCCGGACGCGAGGTTCTGAGCGCAAGCCCGGCACCGCGCGGCGACGGATTCTTCGTCGTGAGGCGCGCCCCCGGTCCCTGCGCCGCCCCGAGCGCGACCTTGAGGGATGGCCCCGAGGCCGCCAGCAGGACCGCTTTGTCGATTTGCAGGAGACCCGATCCGTAGACCGGATCGTGGGAGCCCGAGGTCCCGAACTGGTTCACGGCCGTCGCGCTGAGCGCCTCCTCGATCGAGCTCTGCTTTTTCATCCCGAGCGACATGAGGAGCGCCACGGCGCCCGAGACGTGGGGCGCCGCCGCCGAGGTTCCGAAGAAGGGGAACACGCCGAAGGAGTCCGGATTCGCGAGCGATCCCGAAGATCGAAACGGCTTGATGCCCAGATTGAAGACGGCGTCCTGGACGTGGTCCTCGTTCAAGTCGGTGAAGTCGCCCCCGGGAGCCACGCAAGACAACCCCTTCCCGAACGAGGAATACGAGGCGATTCGGTTGTCCTCTCCGGTCGCGCCCACCGAGATGACCCCGGGATATCCTGCCGGCAAGCTCACCTCGGGGTAGGCGAAATTTCCGGCCGCGGCAACGAGGATCACCCCGCGCCGTTGCGCGTAGTGGACCGCGTCCTTTAGCGGATGAAACATGTGCGCCAGGACATTCGGCGTGGCGCCCCTGTCGCGAAGCAGCCCCAGCGGGGGAAACCCCAGGCTCAGGTTCGCGATATCGGCGCCCTGGTCGGCCGCGTAACGAATTCCCAGGACGATATTCGCCAGCGTGCCCTTGGTCTCGAAATCGAGCACCTTGATCGGCAGGATGGTGACCCCGAACGCGATCCCGGCGCTGCCTGCGATATTGTTGGCCTGCCCGGCGGCAATCGTTGCGGTCATCGTGCCGTGGCCGTTGTCGTCGTTCGGGTGCACGTCGTCATTGACGAAATCGTGCCCGGGCAGGAAGGGGCCGGGCAGCTCCGGCGACCGGCGGTACATCGTCACCCCCGGCTTCACGTTGGGAAGCTCGTAGGGCGGGATCGGGTAATCCTCGAAGGCCACGCCGGTGTCGATCATCGCGAGGATGACCTTGGGATCTCCGGTCACAATGTCCCACGCGTCGTACGCATCGACGCTGCGCAGGTTCCAGGCCAGATCGAATTTCCCGATGACCGAATCGTTTGGGACGAAAAACCCCTGCGCGTACACGTTGGGCGCCGCGTATTCCACGTCCGGGAGAGCGCTCCAGCCATCGATCGCGTCGGACACCGACGATCCCGGCGGAAGCTCGACCTCGATCAGTCCATCGGGTGTCAGCATGCGCCGCGCGGTGGCTCCCTTCTTGCGGATCGCTTCCATCGCGCCGGTGGTGCCGACGCCCTCCTTGAATTTCACCAGCAGCTCGTTGGGGACGTAGCCGGGCTCACGCCATTGGAACTCGGTTTCGGAGGGGATGACGTTCGTATGGGCGCGGGCGGCCGGCGAGAGCAGGGGGACCGCGAGAAGAGTCAGCGCAAGAGCCGCCGCGCGGAAAAGGCGGGGCCCGGATGAGCTGGACGGAAGAGCCGGGATCACAGAACCCCCATTGAGAGTGCGGAGCCCGAACTGGGGACCGCCGGCGAGGAGAAGCGCCAGTCCAGGAAAGGGGGGAGGCGCGGATCGGCTCGCTTCCTACTCTATATGGTACCACAGCGTGGCTGCCCGCACCGCCGGTCAGTCGAGACGAATCCGGGGTCCCCCGGGCTCGAAGAAGAGCGCGCGGGCTGGGTCGACGGCGAGCCCCACGATTTCGCCGGGGGCCGGAAGGGCCCCGTGGGGCTCGGCCTTGAGGACGTGGCGCCCCGCTTCGGTTTGCAAATGGATCAAGGTGTCCCCGCCGAGGCGCTCCACGCGCTCGACCGTGCCGCTGGCCCCCGAATCGGAGGCCTTCGCGAGGGCCGCGGCCTCCGGACGAAAGCCCAGGATCACGCGGCCCGCGCGCGCCCCCTTCGCGGCGAGCGTGAAGGAGAGGCCCCGGGAGCGAAACGCGACCCGTCCGCCGTCCGCCGCGAGCTCTCCTTGGATAAGGTTGATCGCGGGATCTCCCACGAACCGGGCGACGAAGAGGTCGCACGGGTCGCGATAGATCGCGTCTGGGGTTCCGATCTGGCGGACGCGCCCGCGCTCGAACACCGCGACCCGATTCCCGAGGGAGAGCGCCTCTTTTTGATCGTGCGTGACGAAGATCGAAGTCGTGCGCGTCAGGCGATGAAGGCGCGCCAGCTCCTCGCGCAGCTCCTGCCTCAGCTGGGCGTCGAGGCTCGAGAGGGGCTCATCGAAGAGAAAGATCCGCGGCCTCCGGACGAGCGCACGGCCGAGCGCCACCCGCTGGCGCTCGCCGCCCGATAGCTCCCGCGGGCGTTTGTGAAGATGCTCCGCGAGCCCCAGGGTCACCGCCGCCTCGCGAACGCGCTGATCGGTCTCGCCCGCGGGAGTCTTCCGCGCGAGAAGCCCGAAGCCCATGTTCTCGCGGACGCTCATGTGCGGATAGAGCGCGAGCCCCTGAAACACCATCGCGACGTCGCGGTCCTTGGGCTCGAGGGTGGTGACCTCGTGGCCATCCATGTGGATCGTTCCCGAGGTCGGCGATTCGAGCCCCGCGACGAGGCGGAGGAGCGAGGATTTCCCGCAGCCGGACGGCCCGAGAACGGCCAGGAACTCGCCGTCCGCGATCTCGAGGTCGACTTTGTCGAGCGCGCGGGTGCCGTTGGGGTAGGTGAGCGAGAGGTTCTTTAACGAGAGGGAAGCCATACGGGCGAAACGTACCACGAACCCGCCGGCCGCCGGTATCCGACCCGGCGGCGCCGGGGCTCCATGCGGATCAGGTCAATTCGTCTTCCGCCGCGGCGCCGGGGCCTATCGATCATACAAACGACCTTTCTGATAGTGTCGGTGAGCCTCGAACAACGCCCTCTCGATGTCTCGCGCCTTGACGCCGTGCTTTTTGGCGAAGGATCGAACGATCGACAGAAACTCGTTCCAATGGTCGTAGGTAAACCCGACCCCGTTGGGTTTTCTGGTTACCGCTCCGACCCCGTGAAGCAGCTGCCAGACGCGGATGTCGATGACGCCATACCTTCGTGGATAGAGGAGCGTGAGGATCGCGGACGCCATGGGAACCGAGACGCCCCTGAGGCTGAGGAGAGCCTGAAGGCGGATCCTCTCGCTGCGTGTGCGGAGGGCCATTTTCGTGGCTCGTCGCACCCGAGCGGGACTGTTCGCCGCCATCTGCCCGATGGCTCTTGCGGATTTCCATCTGCCGATCGCGCGAAGCTCGGTCCTCGTGAGATGGCCCCGGGCACGCGCGCTCCTGAGGCGGCGAATCAGAGCGCTCGTGGACTCCTCCTCGGTCGTCGAGAGATGTTGTCGAATCAGCGACTCGAGACTCGCGAAGGAGAGATCTTCGAGCGGCATCTCTATGCGCCATCCTGTTAGGCGGGTTCTTTCGCGTATCGATCCGCGCCGAGGAAGTGAAGCGAGACATAAGGCGAGGCGCCGACCACCCAGGAATCGTGTGGGATGGGCGGGATGTGGAAAAGCTCACCCGTGTGCAATTCGATGACCCGGCCATCGTCAAAGGCCGCCGTCGCGGTTCCGGCGAGGACCAGGCCCACATGCTCGATCGTGCATCGCTTCGCTCCGAGGGCCGGCCCGACGTGTTGGGACCAGCGCCACCCGGGCTCGTAGGTCGCCCGTCCGATCGTGAGCCCTCCGATGTGGACCAGCTCGAATCGGCCCTTCACCATGTGGCGGATTTCATCGGGGGTCTCGAACCGCTTCAAGATGACGTCGATGGTTCCCACGCATACCCCTCCGGGCGCCCGATGAGTCTGCCACGAACCGCTCCGCTCGGACGAAATACCTTCTCGCGCCGTCAATACAGCCCCATCCCCCCGAGGATCTTCGTCGTGATCGCGCGCGCGACCCACCCTGGAGGGCGATCATCCGCGGCCGGGGGGCGATCCGCGTAGTTGGTCACGAAAACGTAGTCGCGGTCTCCTCGGGCGACGTGTCCGACGAACCACCCCATGCCGCCGATCGGTCGGCCGTCCCGCCCGCGGATCGCGCCCGAGCCGGTCTTGCCGTGGAGCGTCCACCCCGAAGGAGACGTTGCGACGAACGTGATCTTCTTCGTCATGTCATATGCATGCTTCGACACCGGAGATCTTCACGCCAGAACCGCTCCCAGAAGCGCAGCTGCTCGTCGGGCGAGATCAAGAGGGACGACTGGAGCCAGGCCTTCGTCAAGCCTCCCGACATGTCCTCGTTGCCGTAGTGGAAGCGCGAGAGATAGCCCTTCACCCTCTGCATTCCGAGCTGGGGCGTGAGACGCTGGGAGAACCACACGACCGAATTCTTGATCCAGCTCGCGGCGGTCTGATCGCGATTCCACTCCTCGCGGGCCGTCCGGGTGCCGTCCCACTTCATCACCGAGCTCTCGTCCCCCAGGATGCCCGCGTCAAAAGCCATGAGCGCGAGCGGCACCTTGAAGGTCGAGCACGGCGAGATTCGCTTGGCGCAGCGACCGGGATTGAGGCGCACGAGGAGCTTGTTCGCTTTGAGGTCGTAGAGCTCGAAACAGCCGTCGCGCCCCGCGAACGCTCGCGCGAAGTTCGCCTTTGCGTGGGCCGTCGATGGGAGGAGGAGCGCGATGACGACCGCCATAATGCGCATGCGGAGCCTCCCAGGATTGTCAGCGCCTTCCGAACTTGAGGTGCGTCACCTTGGGCGCGGCGACGGTCCGTTCGAGCTCGAGCCCATGCAGATTGTCGCCGAGGCCATCGAACAGCCGCTCCCCGCTGCCGAGGAGGTTCGGTACGAGGTTGATCTCCATCTCGTCCACGAGGCCGGCCGCGAGGTACTGTTGCGCGGCCTTCGCTCCGCCGGCCAAGGACACATCCTTGCCGACGGCGGCCCGCCGCGCTTGCTCGAGCGCCGCTTCGATGCCGCCGGTGACGAACGTGAAGGTCGTTCCGCCTTCGAGCGTGAGCGGAGCGCGTGGGTGGTGCGTGAGCACGAACACGGGGTGATGGAACGGCGGATTGGCTCCCCACCAACCGCCCCAGGGCTTCTTGGCATCCCAAGGACCTGGGTGGCCACCGAACATGTTGCGTCCCATGATCGTCGCTCCGACGTTGGCAAGCGACTCCTCCACGACCGGCGTGCTCTCGTTGATCTCTCCGCCCTGGAGCCCGTGCATCCGTCTCCAGACCGCGAGCGGAATTACCCACTCGTGCAGGCGCGTTCCGCCGATCCCGAGCGGGTTGTCCACGCTCTGGTTGGGCCCGGCAACGAAGCCGTCGAGCGACATCGAAATCGTGAAGCGCAGCTTGGGCACGGCACTACACCTCGGCCAGGTACATACGAACCGGTCTCACCGCTTCCGACTCGGCGGAACCCACGTTGACGGCGCTTCGGGCCAGGCTACGTCGGGGCTGACCGGGTCGGCCTGGTCCGGGCCAAGCCGCGCGCCCTCGATGTCGGCAACGATGAAGTTCTCGGGCGGCACGGGAGCGCCCGCGAGACGTCGCAGCATCGCAAGCTGGCCCACATGGGTCATCGCATCGGAGAGCGGTCCTTGGAGTAGCCGTTCCACCGTCATGCCCTCCCGTAGCTCGGCGCCGGCCTCGATGTTACCCGCAAGATGGTGCAACATGTCGTGAAACCGAACGA
>VBOW01000024.1 GCA_005893275.1 Candidatus Eisenbacteria bacterium
CTCCAGAATTCCCGCGAACACGCGGAACATCTTCGCGGCGTATTCCTCGTAGCGTTCGTCGCCGGTCATGAGCCAGAGCCGCACGAGCACCCGCGCGGCCATCCCGTTCCCGGAGGGGACGGCCTGATCGAACACCTCCTTCGTGCGGGCGATGAGCGATTCGTGATCGCTTGCGACGAAGAAGAACCCTCCCTCGTCGGGGTCCCAGAATCGTTCGATCATCGAGTCGGTCAGGGCGCGCGCCTGGTCGAGCCAGGTACCGTCCCCGCTCACCTCGTGGAGATCCAAGAGGCCCCACGCCAAGAACGCATGGTCCTCCAAGTATCCGGGCAGCCGCGATTCTCCGGCGCGCCAGGAGCGCAGCAGCCGCCCGCCGCGGCGCATCGCCGTCCACACGAAGCTCGCGGCGCGCGCCGCCGTATCCACGAAGTCCCGGCGCCCGAAAACGCGACCCGCCCTGGCGAAGGCTCCGATCATGAGGCCGTTCCACGCCGCGACCACCTTGTCGTCCCGCCCCGGCGCCGGCCGCTGGAGCCGAGCCAGGAGCAACCGTGCCCGCGCGCGATCCATCTTCGCGCGCAGGGCCTCCACGGGAATCTCCTCCGCGCGCGCCAGCTCGGGCCACGAGCGCTTCCTATGGACGATATTTCCGGGCTCCTCGCCGGTAACGGGATCCACGAAATTCCCGGTTTCCTCGATCCCGTACACACGCGCGAACAAATCCCCGACTTCCCGACCGAGCACGTCGGTGATTTCCTTCAACGACCAGAGGTAGTACGCGCCCTCGCCTCCCTCTGAGTCCGCATCGAGCGCGGAATAAAACCCGCCTTCCTCGGCGGTCATCTCGCGCGTGACCCAGGCGAGCGTCTCCTCGGCGGCGCTGCGATACTCGGGATCTCCCCAGCGGGCGAACGCTTCGGCGTAGACCGACGCGAGCTGCGCGTTGTCGTAGAGCATCTTCTCGAAGTGAGGGACGAGCCAGGTCGCGTCGGTGGCGTAGCGGTGGAATCCTCCTCCGACGTGGTCGCGGATGCCGCCCATCGCCATGCCGTCGAGGGTTCCGCGCACGATGGCCTCGAGATCCTCGCGCGGCGAGGCGGCGGTCGCATGGAGGAGCAGCTCCAGCGCGCCGTGCGGCGGGAACTTCGGCGCGCCGCCGAAGCCGCCGTAATGGCGGTCGTAACTCGCGGCCAGCTCGTCGACCGCGCGCCCGGATACGGCGGGATCGAGCGGACCCGACGCGACGAACTGGCGTCCGCCCTCCATCTGGCGGAGCGCGCTGGCCAGGCGGTCCGCCGCGCTCTCGACCTCCTCGCGGCGTGTCGCGAAGGTCTCGGCCAGGGCGGCGAGGACCGACGCGAATCCGGGATGCCCGCCGCGGTCGTCGGGCGGGAAGTAGGTCCCGCCCCAGAACGGCTTTTGGTCCGGGGTGAGGAATACGGACATCGGCCACCCGCCCGACCCCGTCAGGAGCTGCACGGCCCGCATGTAGATCTCATCCACGTCGGGCCTCTCTTCGCGATCCACCTTGATCGAGACGAATTTCTCGTTCAGAAGCTTCGCGATCGTCTCGCTCTCGAAAGACTCGCGCTCCATCACGTGACACCAGTGGCAGGAGCTGTAGCCGATCGAGAGAAAGACGGGTTTGTTCTCGCGCCGCGCCTTCTCGAAGGCTTCGGATCCCCAGGGGTACCAATCCACGGGGTTCCACTGGTGCTGGAGAAGGTAGGGGCTCTGCTCTTTCGCGAGACGGTTTGGAGAGCGATCGCGGACGTGCGCCGGGGCGGTCATCGCCGCTTCCTGCGGCGGACGATCACGAGGTTCGCCAGGTCGGCGCCGACGACGTGGCGGCGGTTTCCGACGACCACCGTCAGGGGACCGCGGAAAGGCGCCCGCTCCGCCACCTCGATCCGCGCGCCCGGAAGGAGCCCCAGCGATACGAGATAGCGGAGCTTCTCGGGATTGCGGTCGCTCACGCGGGCCACGATGGCGTGGGTTCCCTTTTCGAGCTGCCCGAGCGCTATTCCCTCCACGGGTGCCAATGCGCCGGTCTTCGTGGGAATCGGATCCCCGTGGGGATCGTGGGTTGGGTCGCCGAGATTCCGCGTAAGAAGCTCCTCCATGTCGTCGCTCAGCACGTGCTCGAGCCGCTCCGCCTCGCCATCCACGCGCTCGAGCGGAACCCCCAGCCGCATATAGAGATAGAGCTCCCAAAGTCTGTGGTGGCGGACGATCTCCAGGGCGATCTTCCGGCCGCGGGGGGTGAGAGTCACCCCTCCGTAGCGCTCGTAGTTCAGAAGGCGCATGGTCTTGAGCTTCCGGACCATGCTCGTCACCGAGGGCGCGGACACGTTGAGCTCCGTGGCGATGTCCCCCACGGAGACCCGCTCACCCCCTTCATGGCTCAGGCGCCAGATCGCCTTGAGGTAATCCTCTACGGCCTGGGTGACGGAGGGCATAGGAGTTGACAATTAGAGTACCCTAAAGCAGAATTAGGTATGGCTAACATTTTCCGTCTTGGAGGATCGCTCGTGAAACGTGTCTTCTTCCCCGTATTCCTGATACTCGCTCTGGCGGGCGTGGCGCTCGCGTTCGTGGGACGGCGCCCTCCGTCCGGGCCCGCCCGAACGGTCGTGCTCAGCATGAACGATTATACGTTCAACGGGACGAATCCGACGCTCGCATTCGATCCGGGCGAGCGCATCCGTTTTGTCATCCGAAACGACGAGAACTCACCGATACGCCACAACTTCCGCGTCGTCGGACTGAACGTGCCGTGCGAGAGGGAACTCCAACCCGGCGAAACCCGCGAGGTCACGGTCACGCTGCCTCGCTCCGGTGAGTTCGCGTACACATGCTGCACCCATCCGGGGATGGGCGGGAAGATGGTGATCGAGGGCCGCTAGCCCGCGATCGCCGGTTCCCGCCTCCATCCCTCCTCATCGGTCTCCTGCTCCTCGGGCTCGCGGCCGCCCTCATGCTTTCGCTGCTTCCCGGCTTCTCCAAGGCCCAGCGCTCCGCGCACGCGGCGCGAAGGACCGACCCGATGGCCGAGGCGGCGAAGGAGCACGCGATCCGCACGCTCACGGAATTCGACACCGGCAAGGTGACCCGGCTCCCGGGGGGCCGGGTCCTCCGGGAGTATTGGATCGAGGCCCTCAACAAGGAAATCGAGGTCGCGCCCGGCGTGCGGTATGCCGCCTGGACGTTCAACGGCGCCGTGCCCGGACCGACGCTCCGGTGCACCGAGGGGGACTCCATCCTCGTGCATTTCACCAACAAGGCAGCGATGCCCCACTCGATGCACTTCCACGGGATCCACGCCGCGGGCATGGACGGGGTCTTCGAGCAGGTGCCGCCGGGATCGAGCTTCGACTACGCGTTTACGGCGAGGCCCTTTGGGCTCCATCTCTACCACTGCCACACGATGCCGGTGAAGATGCACATCGCGCGCGGTCTCTACGGGGTGTTTCTGGTCGACCCGAAAACGCCGCGGCCCAAGGCGCGCGAGATGGTCATGGTGATGAACGGGTTCGACACGGACCTGAACGGGGAGGACAACGAGTTCTATACCGTGAACGGTTTCGCCAACGTGTTCTTCCGGGACTACCCCATTCCGATCAAGCAGGGGGAGCTGCAGCGAGTCTATCTCGTGAACATGACCGAGTTCGATCTTTTGAACTCGATGCATACCCACGCGACCTTTTTCCATGTCTATCCGACAGGGACATCGATGACGCCCACGATCTACACGGACACGATCTCGATGGGCCAGGGAGAGCGCGCGATTCTCGAGTTCCGCTACGATTATCCTGGACGGTTCCTCTTCCACGCGCATCAGAATGAGTTCGCGGAGCTGGGCTGGCTGGGTCAGTTCGAGGTGAAGCCGTGACGGTTCAGGACGAGCGCGGGCCCGCGCCCGCCACACGGGCCGGCGCCACGCGGGCCGGCGCCGCGGCCCGTTCGAGCGCGCTCCGGGTCGTCGTATCCGGGTTTGCCCCGCTCCTGCTCGTGGCGCTCATGGCCTGGTGGTTTCTCCGCTTCGGCGTCGACTACGTGAGGCTCGGGCCCGCCCCCGTCGAGAAGCTCGCGATCGAACGGGTGATCTTCCGGCCCCAGGAGATCACGCTCCTCGTGCGCAACGAAGGGCCCGGCCCGCTCACGGTGGCGCAGCTTCTCGTGAACCAGGCCATGTGGGATTTCTCGATCACGCCCGGACGCGAGCTGGCCAGGCTTCAGAGCGCGCGAATCTCGGTCCCGTTCGATTGGATCGAAGGCGACCCCTACGTCTTCGATGTGATCACCGGCACGGGAATCCGCCACGTGCGCAAGGTCGAGGTCGCGACCGCGACTCCGAGCGTGAGCCCGCGGGCGCTCAGCATTTTCGGGCTGCTCGGCGTCTATGTCGGAGTGATTCCGGTCTTCCTGGGCTTGCTCTGGCTTCCCTTCCTCCGCTCGATGCCCCGAAGCTGGATGGATTTCTGGATTTCCCTTACCGCCGGGCTCCTCGCCTTTCTCGCGATCGACACCTTCCGCGAATCGTTCGAGGTCATGGGCCGTGTTCCCGAGTTTCTGAACGGTTTGATGCTCGTGGCGCTGGGGGCGATCGGAGCGTTTCTCGCGCTCACGGGCATCGACACGATCCTGAGGCGCGGCAGCGAAAGCCGGCCTGCACCCGCGCGCGGCATGGCCCTCGCGATGATGATCGCGATCGGGATCGGCCTTCACAATTTGGGCGAGGGGTTGGCGATCGGCGCGGCCTACACCCTGGGCGAAGTGGCGCTCGGCTCGTTTCTCATCCTCGGGTTCACGCTCCACAACACGACGGAGGGGCTGGCGATCCTGTCGCCGATCGTCCAGGAAGAGGTCTCGTGGCGCGATCTGGCGCTGCTCGGCTTCGTGGGCGGCGGGCCCACGATCGTGGGGGCCTGGACGGGCGCGTTCACCTACTCGGATCCTCTGTCTCTGGTCTTTCTCGGGATCGGCGGCGGCGCCATTCTCCAGGTGATCCGCGTCCTCGTCCGCGCGAGAGCGGAATCCGGCGAATCCGCGGTCGAGGCCCTCGCGAAGCCGAGGAACATCGCCGGCCTCCTGGTCGGCTTCCTTCTCATGTACCTCACGGGACTGCTCGTGGCGGGTTAGAATCCCCGAATGAAGCCGGCGGCCATCATCGCGCGCGAGCTCACCAAGCGGTACGGAGAGCTCGAAGCGGTTCGGGGCGTTTCTTTCGAGGTCGGGAGCGGCGAGGTCGTCGGCTTCCTCGGTCCGAACGGCGCCGGCAAGACCACGACGGTGCGCATGCTCTCCTGCTTTCTTCCCCCCACCGCCGGAACGGCGAGCATCCACGGCCTCGACGTCCGCGAACGACCCCGCGACGTGAAGCGGCTCATCGGGGTGTGCCCGCAGGAGGACAACCTCGACCCCGATTTCAACGTCCTGAAAAACCTCCTCGTGTACGGGCGCTACTTCGGGCTCCCCAGCCGGACCGTGCGCGGCCGCGCGCTCGAGCTCCTCGAGTTCGTCGCCCTTTCGGACAAAAGCCGCGCCCCCATCCAGGCTCTCTCGGGCGGGATGAAGCGGCGGCTGATCCTGGCGCGCGCGCTTCTGAACGAACCGCGCGTCCTGATTCTCGACGAGCCCACCACGGGCCTCGATCCGCAGGCTCGCCACGCGATCTGGACGCGGGTCCGCGGCCTCCGAGCCCACGGCACGACGGTCCTTCTCACGACCCACTACATGGAAGAAGCCACGCAGCTTTGCGACCGGGTCGTGGTCATGGACGACGGGCAGATCCTCCTCGAAGGGGCGCCCCTCGCGCTGGTGGAACGCGAGGTGGGACGCACGGTGGTGGAGGCGTGGAATTACGGCGAGGAATTCATGGAATTCATGCGCGCGCTGAAGGGCCGGCTCGAGGAAGTCGGGGACCGGTTGTACTTCTATCCCCAGGAAGGGGACCACATCGAACGGTTGCTCGAGGAGCGCTTTCCGCAGCAGGAACGCCTCATCCGGCGCGCGACGCTGGAGGATGTCTTCCTGAAACTGACGGGCCGGGCGCTCCGGGACTGAGGCCGTGCGCTCCATCCTACATAATGCATCGCTCCGGTCGTTCCGCGTGTGGCAGCGGGACCTGGACGTGTATCTCACCAACTGGAGGACGGAGTTCCTCCCGCCTCTATCGGAGCCGGTCCTCTACGTGTTCGCGTTCGGCTTCGGGCTGGGCTCCCTGATCCACAACGTCCACTACCAGGGTCGGGAGCTTTCGTATCTGCGCTTCATGGCGCCGGGGATCGTCGCGGTCGCGATCATGTTCTGGAGCTACTTCGAGACGACCTACTCCTCGTTCGTGCGGATGTACTACCAGAGGACCTTCGACGCGATCCTCGCGACGCCGCTCCTCGTGGAGGACGTCATCCTGGGCGAGCTGCTCTGGGGAGCGACGAAGGCGGTGATCGCGAGCACCATCATGCTCTGCATGCTCGCGCTTCTGGGGCTCGTGACGTGGCCCTCCGCCCTCTGGGTGATTCCTCTCTCCGGGATCGCGGGGGTTCTTTTCTCGGCGCTGGGGCTCGTCGTCACGTCGGTCACGAGGAACATCTCATCGTTCAACCTGCCGATGTTCCTCATGATCATGCCGATGTTCATGTTCAGCGGCACGTTCTTCCCGGTGAGCATTCTTCCCAAGTGGGCGCTCGCGATCGCGTGGTGCCTGCCTCTCACCCACGTCTCTCACCTCGTCCGCGCCGCGGTGCTGGGCTGGCCTCGGGGACCGCTCCTGGCCGCGAGCGTCCTGTATGTCGTGCTCCTCGCGGCGGTCCTGTCGGCGCTCGCGCTCAAGCTGATGAAGCGGCGGTTGATCCAGTAGGAGCGCGCTACCGCGTTACCGCGGGAGCGTCCGGAGCCTCGCCTCGGCGACGCGCGCCGCCTCGGGATCGGAGCGGCCGAGCGCGATCGCGCGGCGATAATGGTGCACGATGCCTTCGTAGAGCATGTAGTCCCCGGGTGTGTATCGCAGCCGCATCGCCTCGGCGAGGTAGAGGCGTATCCGCGCCGAATCCGCGCCCGCCCGGCCTGAAACATAGAGGGCTCGAAGATCGGGCTCGGCACGCTCCAGCGCTTCGGGCGACACGGTTTCGTCCCACACGGGCGGGAGCCCGAACCGCCGCAGCACCGCCTCGTATTCGCCGCCGGTCGGGGATGACTCCTCGGCGCGGAACCGTGATGCGGCCGCTCGACCCTCCTCGGCCGATTCCGGCGCGGCAAGAGCGGCGGCTCTCCCGGGCTGTTCGGGCTCCGGCTCCATCGGCTGCTCGTCCGAGGGAACAAGGATGACCTTCGACGCCTGATCGGCCGCCTCGTTGCGGGCTTTTTGCTCGCGCTTCGCGAGCCGATCCTTCGCGCGCGCCTCCTTCGCCGCATCGCGCATGGCGAGGTTCTCGACGCCTCCGACCGCCCCCGATTCCCCCGGCGCGCTCCCCACCGGGGCCTCGTTTACCCTCGTCGGAAGGAGAGGCGCACGCGGGTAGCCCCCCTGTTTCACGAGAATCACGACGACCGCCAGGACCGCGGCCGCGGCGCCGGCCGTGGAGAGAACCGCGGGCCAGGGCAGGCGCGGAGCATCCCGGACGCGCCGATCCTCGCCGGCCTGGTCCTCATCGAAGACGCCGCGGCGGCCACGACCCGAGCCGGCGTCGCGGCCCACACGAACGCCTCCGGCAGGCACACCCTTCTCCGTCCCCACCGTGCCCGTCTCCACCTCGCCACCCGCCGCCGCGATCCGTGCGCGGACGCTCTCGTGCAGGTGCTCCAGATATTCGGCCGGGGATCGATCCGGGGACCGGCGAAGCTCGGCTTCGAGCGAGGAGACCTGATCGATCAGCATCCGGCACGCACTGCAACCGATCACGTGGGCCTCGATGACCCCCCGCTTCTCCGGTGGCAACTCGCCGTCCCGGTAGGCGAAGAGGTCTTCGGAGCGAGGGTGTGTCGTATCGTCTCTCATCGGCGGAACCTCGACGCTCGGATCCTCTCCACTTCCTCGAGCAAGGCCTCGCGCGCGCGGGCCAATCGGGACATGACGGTGCCTATCGGGATATCCAACGCGCTTGCGATCTCGGCGTACGGCAGATCCCCCTCCACGCGAAGGGCGAGAATCGAACGATGCTCTTCGGAGAGCCGCTCCAGAGCTTGCTCCACGTCGAGCAGGTTCTGCCGCCCGGCCGGGTCCAGTGTAGCGTCGGGCAGCCGTTCCGCGAGCGTCATTCCCTCGTTCCCCGGCTCATCGAGCGGAACCGTTGCCCGGCGGGCGCCCTGGCGGATCTGGCTCAACGCCGTCCTCGCGACGATCGTGAGGAACCACGGCCCGAACGCGCAGCCCGCGTCGAAGCGTGGGAGCGCGCGGTAGGCTTTGACATAGCTGTCCTGGACCACGTCGTCGGCGTCCTCGTGGTTGCGCGTGATCCTGCGTGCCAGTCGATAGGCGGGGCGCCGCGTGCGGCGCACGAGCTCGTCGAATGCGTCGATCTCGCCGGCCAGCACGAGCTGGACGATCTCGGCGTCCGGAACCGCCGTGCGGTCGGGCTTTATCGAACCCATGGGACGCGGACTGTACTACGCGCGTTGCGCAGCGTGTATTCCAAACAAAACGGGTGTGCCGATTGAACTTTGCGGCCCAAGCACATAGGATGATTCGATTCGGCCGGGCAAACCGCGTGTCCAGTCCTCCAGAGGAGCCGCCATGAATTTGAGCGCCGCATTCGATTTCATCCAGAAGAACGAGAAGCGCTACATCGACGAGCTGATCCAATTCCTCCGCATTCCGAGCATCAGCGCCCACAAGGAGCACGATAAGGACGTGCAGGCGGCGCTCGAGTTCGACAAGAAGAAGCTCGAGTCCCTGGGATTCAGGACCGAGGTGTGGCCCACGCGCTCGCACGCCGGGCTTTTCGCCGAGCGGATCGTGGACCCCGCGGCCCCGACGGTGCTGATCTACGGACACGTCGACGTGCAGCCGGTGGACCCCATCGAGCTGTGGGAAAGCCCTCCCTTCGAGCCGCGGATCAAGGATGGAGCCATCTGGGCCCGAGGAGCCGATGACAACAAGGGGCAGCATTACGCCCAGATCGCCGGGGTCGAATCGGTCATCCAGGGGGGCGGCGGGCTCCCGGTGAACGTGAAGTTCATCATCGAGAGCGACGAGGAATTCGACGGCGAAGCGATGGCCGAGGTGGCCCCCCGGCACAAAGAGAAGCTCCGTTGCGACGTGTTCGTGGTCTCCGACTCGAGCTTTCCGGACATCGACCACCCCGCGATCACGGTCTCCCTGCGCGGGATTCAGACGGTGGAGATCACGATCCGGGGGCCGGCAGGCGACAAGCACTCGGGGGAGTGGGGCGGTATGCTCTACGAGCCGATCGACGTGCTGCGCTGGGTGCTTCAGCACTTGAAGGATTTCAAGACCGGCCGGGTGCTCGTCCCTGGGTTTTACGACGATGTCCAGGAGGTGAGCGCCGAGGACCGGAGGGCGATCGGTGCCGTGCCGTGGAACGACGCCTCACGGGCGAAATCGATCGGCGCAAAGCGGCTCTTCCACGAAGAAGGCTTCTCCGCGCTCGAATCGGCCACGATCCGTCCGACGCTGCAGGTTAACGGCGTGATCGGGGGCTACACCGGAGAGGGCTTCAAGACCGTCATCGGCTCCTGGGTGCGCGCGAAGATCAGCATGCGCCTTGTCCACAATCAGGATCCGGAGCGGATCTACCACCTTTTCGAGCGGTACGTGCGCGAGCTGGTCGGCGACATGGGAACGGTGGAGTTTCGGAAGTTCGGCGCGGGCCGTCCGGTTCGGGCCGAGGTATCCAACCCCTTCGTCCAGGCCGGGTTACGCGCCCTGGAGGCCGGCTTCGAGAAGCCCCCGATCGCCATGGGCCAGGGAGGTTCCATACCGATCGTCGCCCCCATGGTCGCGATCACGGGGGCCCCGTGCGTCCTCATGGGCTTCGGACTTCCGGAGGACAACCTCCACGCGCCCAACGAGCATTTCGCGATCCGCTGTTTCCTCGGGGGGGCGCGCTCGGCGGCGGCTTACTTGAACGAGGTTTCGAGCAGGGTTGGAGCAGGCGCCAGACGGTGATCGGGTGGGGTCGCGCGCGGGTTACGATCGAATCGACTTTTCGCGATGCCGCATCTGGTAGTATGTAGTATATAGGGAGGAGCGGCCAGGGATGGCCTGAGCCTTGTGCCCACGTCACGGAAGGCGGGGCGCGTACGGCGATTGAGTGTGAGTTCGCGGTTCTCACCGGCACCCGACTCATGCCCGACCGTGTCGGCGCGCCCCTCTTGCCAACTGGGCCGGGCCCCCGGCAGGCGCCCCGCTCGGCCCTTCGATCAGCGCGCCGTGGCGGTCAGATCCGCGAAGTCCACGAGCGTATCGTCTTCCGTCCACACCCCCACGTTCCCCTGGGAAAATCGATCGTCGCGGAGCCTCAGCACTTCCTTTCCGTCGTAGGATGCCCGCGTCACCGATTTTCGCCTCGAGATCGCGAGCGTGTGCCAGGTGCCCGGCTCGATGGGACCGATCTTGGCGAATTTGACATCGCGCCGCTTCCCGTAGAGAAGATAGTGGAACGCCAGCTCGCCGGTTTTCGCGCTGACCCGCACCAGGTATCCGCTCGTTCCTTTCGGGTCCATCTGGAAGAGGAGCCCGGCCGAGGGATCGATCTCGCCCGACCGGATCCGGAAGCGCACCGACGCGTCCAGATCCCCCAGCAAAGGCCGCGTGAACGTGAGGTAATGCCAGGTGATCCCGTCATCATCCTCGGACTGGCTGAGGATGCGACTCGCCGGAGACGCCGATCCTGTCGAGTCCTCGGACACCTGCCAGACCCCGCCGAACGCCATGGAGTGGGCGGGCTTTTGCCCGAGCGTGTCCGCTTCAAAGCTCCACGTATACGTCTTCCCCGCCGCGGGAAGCCTCACCGTGGCAGCCCCGCCCGAGGGGGCGGCCCCGAGCGCTCCCGCGACCGCCCAGCCGAGGAAAAGCACCGCACGCGTCCGCCCCGAAGCTCCACCGATTCTTCTCATCCACCCTCCCTGAGCTTGTGGAAAAGCCGCACCATGGCTTCGGTGTCCCGGCGGCAGTAGGCGCGGAGCGCCTGAACGAGCTCGCGCCGCCGTCCCTCGGAGGTGCCCGCATCGATCATCTGCACGAACGCGACCGCCGCCTGGCCCCCCTCCCGGATTTCGAGATCCTCGTAATCGAGGTCGTCGATCAGGGCGGGCAGCACTTCCTTGATGGAGAAAGAGCCCCTGAAGCCCGGGTGATAGTAGTGAGACCGGATCAGCTCGAGTAGATCCACCATCCGGGACTCCACGATCGCGAGCAGAGCCTCTCTCCACTCCTCGAGCTCTTCCGCCAGAGACCGCATGATCCGCTCCTCGAATCCGGAGTAGACCACGATGGGACCCTCGTCGCCGAGCGACTCGATGAGCGAAGCGGCCAGAGCCCGGCGCGGGTCGGTCGGCTCCGTGTGGAGGTATTCGCGGTGCTCGAGCGATCCGTCTTTCAGGAGCACGTGATCGGACCATTGGAAAGGCACTTGCTGAAACGGCCTCGTTCCGACGAAGAGAGGAAGGGCCGGATTGCATGTCTCGAAGTCGAGGAAATGGATCGGCGTCTCGAGCGCGCCGAGTGCGCGTTTCAGCTCGGGGTCGGAATGGACGCTCCCCGTGATCACGCAGGCCCGAATCCTCCGATGGAGGTCGCTCAAGCCATCGAAATCCTCGGGAATGTCGCGGATGTCCTCGATATCGGCATCGCGGAGGGCGCGAAGGAGCTTCGGGCTCATGCGGGGCAGATGCTCGAGCGGATACTCGGGCCCGTGGAGGTGGCAACGCGTGTAGAAGGGACACACATAGGGCCGCTTGCAGTGCGGCCCGACAAGAATGGCCGGCGGCTCCATCTCCCACAGCGGAGCGCGCATCGCTTCAAGCTGCGAGACCAGGATGGGCCTGACGTCGCGGGCCTGGGCCGTGATGTCTCGAAGCGCGAAGAGCTGGTCGAGGACGTATGGACCCCCTTGGTACACGTATTGATTGTTCACGTGGAGGATGCAGGCGCGGCGGACCGGAACCCCGGCTCCCTCGAGCACGTAGAGCTGGATTCCCACGTCGGGGAGGTATTCCTCCTTGTAACCGGCGCTGGACTTGACCTCGACCAGGTCCCAGGTCCCGTCGCCAGCGGGAGCGAGAATGTCCACGCGGATTCGCACGTCGTGGTGCTTGAATGCGGCTTCATAAATCGGCCTGGTGGCCGATTGCGCGAGCGCGGACGCGGTGCTTCGTGTCGCGTCGTCATGATGGGAGTCCCCGGGAATGCGCACACCGCCCGCGAAGAGCTCTTGCGCCGCCGCTCCTACGCGCGCGCCCGTCTCGAAGAGCGCCTTCGTGGTGGGATCGAGAGGGTCGCGCAGGTCGGGGTCGTAGCATTCGTAATAGAGTCGCTTGTGGCACTGGAGCCCCGCCACGAAGCGCGACTTGGAGAGAAGCGGGATCGATGTGCGAACGGACGGGGCAGAAGGAGTACCCCAGAGGGGAAGCTGTTCCATTGACCCGACGTTACCTCACACCCCCCAAGCTGAATATGTCACAAAGAGTTAGGGCCGAGCGCGGTCGGGCCCGGGCGAACTAGGCGAGATGCTGAGTGGACCCGATGCGTCGGCCCGGTGGGAGTATAGCGCGGCACGATCGGTTTGCGACTGTTGTAATATTGCCCAAGCGGCCGGGCACCGCCGCGTCGATATCCCTCGAGCGTTTCCGCGTCACCCTGATCCGGAGGATCGCAACGATGTGTCGTCTCCTCACCGCCGCCTTGGTAGCGCTCCTCCTCGCCCCGCAAGCATCGGCGTTGGCCAAGCTTCCCTCCCAGCCGAAAGCCCCGAAACGCCCGACGTTCAATCTCTACTGGGGGGAGAGGGTCGAGGATGACTATCAATATCTGGAACATGTGGCCGACCCGGCCGTCGCGAAATGGGCGAAAGCACAGAACAGCTACACGCGCGCGTGGTTGGATAACCATCCCGAGCGGAAAGCGATCCTGGAACGAGTTGTGGAGCTCACCCACTCCGAATCGCCGGATTACTACGGCGGGAGCTATCGAAACGGAACCTACTTCTTCATGAAAGATCAGCCTCCGAAGCAGCAACCCTTCTTGGTCGCGTTGACTTCCGTGATGGACACGAAGACGGAGAGGGCGGTCGTGGACCCCAACGCGATCGATTCCACGGGGGGAACCTCGATCGATTTCTACGCTCCTTCGCTCGACGGGAAGTACGTCGCCGTGTCGCTCTCGAAGAACGGCACCGAGGACGGGGTCCTCTTCATCTACGAGACCGCAACCGGCAGGCGTCTGGACGACACGATCCCCAAGGTGAACGGCGGCACGGCGGGCGGCAGCGCGGCCTGGAACGCGGACGCGAGCGGAATCTACTACACCCGCTATCCGCACGAAGGAGAACGCCGGACGGAAGATCTCCCCTTCTACCAACAGGTCTATTACCACAAGATCGGAACGCCGACCGCCGAGGATGCCTACGTCCTCGGAAAGGAATTCCCGAAGATCGCCGAGGTCGAATTGAGCACGAGCCCCGACGGGCAGTACCTGCTCGCGGACGTGAGTCATGGAGACGGCGGGGAGCACGCGTACTGGCTTCGCTCCGCGGGCGCTGGGTGGACCCAGGTCGCGCGTTTCGAAGATAAGATCGTGGACATGAAGTTCGGGATGGACGGCGCCCTGTACCTGCTCTCGCGAGCGGACGCGCCCCACAAAAAGATCCTCCGCCTTCCGCTCGCGTACCCCGATCTGAACCACGCGGGCGTGATCATCCCGGATACCGAGAATACGATCGAGGACTACACCCCCACGGCGACGAGGATTTACGTGACGGAGATGGTCGGAGGCCCGACCCAGATGCGGGTCTACGACTTGAAGGGACGCGCGCTCAGCCTCGCCGCGATGTCCGAGGTCTCGCTGATCGGGACCGCCGTTCGCACGTCCGGGGACGAGGTGCTCGTGCGCAGCCAGAGCTACACGCGCCCTCCCGCCTATTACCGCTACGGCTTGGGCAGCGCCGAGCTTCAGGAAACCGCGCTCGCACAGACCTCCCCCGCCGACTTCAGTGACTGCGAGGTGCGTCGCGAGTTCGCGACGGCATCCGACGGCACGAAGCTGCCCGTCAACATCATCATGCGGAAGAGCACGAAGCTCGACGGGGAGGCGCCGACCCTTCTCTACGGCTACGGCAGCTATGGGCTGAGCGAGCAGCCCTATTTCCAGCCGGACCTCAAGGTCTGGCTCGAGCAGGGCGGCATCTACGTGGACGCGAGCGTCCGCGGAGGCGGCGAGTTCGGCGACGACTGGCACAAGGCCGCACGGCTCGGAACGAAGAAGGTCTCGATGGATGATTTCGCCGTCTGCGCGCGCTACCTCGTCGAGAGAGGCTATACGAGGACGGGGCGGCTCGCGATCGAAGGGGGAAGCGCAGGCGGCCTCTTGGTCTACGGCACGCTGGTCCACTACCCCGATTTCATGCACGCCGCGGTCGCCCACGTCGGCTACGGCGACGCGCTGCGAACCGAGCTATCGCCGAACGGCGAATTCAACACCACCGAGTTCGGAACCGTGAAGGACTCGATCCAATTCCGCGGGATGTACGGCTACTCGCCCTACCATCACGTGAAGGACCCGAAGACCTACCCCTCCGTGCTCGCGCTCACGGGGGTCAACGATCCGCGGGTGCCCGCCTGGGAAACCTTCAAGATGGTCGCGAGGCTCCAGGCGACCAAGTCCCCGAACCCGGTGCTCATGAGGGTGAGCTATGGCTCCGGGCACGGCGGCGGTACCGCGCTCTCGGAACGCGACCAGCAGAAGGCGGATGTGCTGATGTTTCTCTTCGACCGTCTCGGCGTGAAGTACCGTCCCGTCCAGCGCGAGGGAAAATCCGGAAAGACGGTCCCGAGCCTGTGACCGAGGCGCCCGATCCGATCGCGCTGTTTCGGGAATGGGCGGCGCTCGCCAGACGTCCGGATATTCTGGAACCCGACGCGGCCGCGCTCGCGACGGTCGGTCCCGACGGAAAACCGTCCGTCCGCATGGTGTTGGTCCGCGCCGTGGATGACCGGGGATTCGTCTTCTACACCAACCTCGGGAGCCGAAAGGGGTCGGAGCTTCTGAGCGGCGGCGGCGAGGGCGCTCCGGCCGCGCTCTGCTTCTGGTGGCCCCCTCTCGCGAAACAGGTGCGCGTCGAAGGCACGGCCAGGACCGTATCCGACGCCGAGGCGGACGAGTACTGGGCGGGCCGCGCCCGCGACTCGCAGGTCGGCGCCTGGGCGTCCCGCCAGAGCGCCGAGCTTCCCGGGGGACGCGGGGAGCTCACGGCCCGGTTCGCGGAGCTTGACAGGAGTCTGCCGGAGAAGGTGCCGCGGCCGCGCTTCTGGAGCGGCTTCCGGATTGAGCCGCGGCGAATCGAGTTCTGGGAAGGCCGTCCCATGAGGCTCCACCACCGCGTGCTCTACACGCGCGAGGGACGTGGATGGGCCGCGAAAATCCTGAGCCCCTGACGCGGCACGCGCCGCCTGTCGAGTCGAGGCTCGGCTGGCTCGGGATCGCGTTCGCGGCGCTCTACTTGGGCTCGGTCACCATCAAGACCCCCGTCCTGCGCCCGGGTCTGACCCTGGGCGACTTCATCGACGTGGCGACACCTTTCATTCTCGTATTTCTCTACACGCTGGTCGGGCGCGCGCTCTTCGTCGGGTCGCGGGGCGCACGCCCGGACTCCTCCGGGGCCCCGGATTTGGGTCCGCGGATGCTTCTCATCCTCGGTGGGTTCGCGCTCGTGCTGGGGCATGGAATGCACGTCGCGGCGAACTCCATCCATGATGCGATCACGCGGGCGCGGCTTCCCGATCCGCTCGGCCTCGCCGATTGGTGGGACGAACGGGTATCGCACTACCTCATCGATTCCTCCAAGGTCGCTATCTGCGTCGGCCTCACCCTTCTCGAGCGGCGGGTGCACGCGCCCTCCGAGCCCGCGTCAAAGGCGAAAACCCGAGGCGGGCGGATCACGATCGGCGCCGCCGCCTATGGATTCATCTACTTCGCGGCGGGGGTCGAGGGGCAGACGGTTCCGCTCCTCCTTCCCTTCGCCGTAGCCTATCTGGCCTGGGCGCTCACGCCGGCGCGACCCATCCGCCCGGTGCGGCGCTTCTTCGGCGTCGGGGCGGCCGTATCGATTCTGCTTTTTGCCGTCTGGGGAATCTGGCACAGGGGGTTCCCCGAGTTCAGCGCGGTCGGAATGATTCCGCGGAACGGACCCTAACGATCGGAGTGGCGAGATGAGCCCGCATCTCTATCTTGGCTTCAAGCTTCTCCATGTGCTCGCGGTGGCGCTCTTTCTCGGAAACATCACCACCGGGATTTTCTGGAAGGCGCACGCGGACCGCTCCCGCAACCCGATCATCATCGGGCACATGCTCGAGGGGATCATCCAGGCGGACCGGCTGTTCACGATGCCTCCGATCATCTTCATCCTGATCGGCGGCTTCGGGGCCGCGATCGGCGGAAACTACCCGATCCTCGGAACGGGATGGATCTTCTGGTCCATCGTTCTCTTCTCGATCTCCGGCTTCGCGTTCGGGAGTCAGGTGGCCCCGCTGCAGAGGAAGATGCTGGCGCTCGTGAGGAGAAGCGGCGATGCCCTGGATTGGGCGGCCTATCGATCGCTTTCCCGGCGGTGGGAGCTTTGGGGCGCGGTGGCGCTCGTCACACCCGCGATCGCCGCCGGGCTCATGATCATGAAGCCCGCGCTGCCTGGCCTCAGGGACCTGCTCTAGGGGAGCCTCGGAAAAGACGGGACCCGGCCCCTCCCGGGACCGGGTCCTTGCGAGGCGGGCTCGCTCGCCGCTCAGTTCAAGACCACCTTCTTCTCGGTCGATTCGCCTCCCGCCGTAAATCGCGCGAAGTAGATTCCCTTGGCCACCTGCGACCCGTCCGTCGCGCGGCCGTCCCAGTGGGCGGTGAAGGAGCCCGGGGCCGCGTCCTGGTCGACGAGAGTTCGAACGAGTCGCCCCTGCGCGTCGTAGAGCCGGAGCGAGACGTGGCCCGCCTTGGGGACCGTGAACTCGAGCCTGCTCGAGGACGAGGGATTTTCCCCCGCAAGCCGCAACGAGAGCTTCGGCGCGCCCACGGGCTCCCCGGTCGTGGCGCCCGCCCCCGTCCCCGGGGTGGCGGACGCGGGATGGATCGGCTCCTCGCGATGGTGCTCGTGGGTGAACGGCGAGTGCGGAGGAGCGACGTAGGGGAAGTACGGCAGGAAGGGGAGGTCGTTTTCGTCCACGCCGTCCCCCAGCGCGTTCGCGGGCGCGGTGTTGAAGCCGGGCGTCAAGACATATCCCCCCGCGGCGGCGCGCTCCTCGACGTCCACGACATCATCCGAGAGCCTGCGCCCATTCGGGAATCCCGCGGCATCCCCCGCGATCACCCCGAGCCGGTTGGGGTTCGTGGTGTTGGGCGCGATCGCCATGTTGAGCCGGAGCATCTCGCAGGGCACCTGCCTCGCGTTCGCCGGCTTGTTCACGCCGGGAATGCCGGTCAGGAACACCGTCACGAGATCGTTTCGAGGGGTGGTCGGAATCGGGAGCCCATAGAGAAGGTTGAAGAGCTTCGGAAGCTCGGGGTCGGTGACGTAGCTCAGAAACGCGGCGTCCCCCGTCGGCTTCGTGTGATTGAACTTGTCCTTGGCGGCGAGCGGGATCACGACCTCGTTCACGAGCGGCATGCCGAGGCGCGAGACCTGGATATCGGGCCCGATGTTCAGGACGGTTCCGTCCTCTTTCAGCACGCGCACCTTCGAACGCTCCGCGGAGTCATAGATCCCGATCACGGAGTTGCGTTCGTTCGGGGCCGACCCGTCCTTCGTGAGCCTCGCCATAGGGGCCTGGATCGCGATCGTCATCACGTTGAATCCGCCGACGCCGTCGACACCGCCCCCCGTGTTTCCAGGGACGCGCCGAATCGTGAGTAGGTCAAAAACCGCGCCCAAGTCCACGAAGAACGGATCGTCCCTGGGACCGACGAAGATCTTCGTGCCGTCGGGAAGCGTCTTGACGGCGGCTTGAGCCAGGTCGTTGTAGCTCGGCATGGAGGCGGGGCCGACGTTATTCGGTGCGACCACACCGTCCCTCACGAGGACCGTCGGCGAGCCGTCGTCGAACCGGGTCAGCGTGTAGGTCTGGCGAACGTTGAGATCCGGATCATCGAGCGACGTCACCACGCCGGTGTTGTAGAGGAAGGTCGCCGGATTCCTCCGGGTCGTCTTGAACTTGAATTGGTAGCGGATGTGATCGAGGCAGTCTCCGGCATTGTCGATGTTGATGTAGTACTCGACGTCATCGTCGAAGGTGTAGAAATTGGGCCCCCCGTTCGGCTCGAGGAGCGGAATCCAATCCCCGACGATCGTGACCTTGTCCGCGGCGTCGGGCGCCACGAATGCGTAAAGATCGGTGTCGTCGGCCAGACGATCTTTGGCGGTCCCCGGCGCCTCGCTGTGGCTCGACGCGCGCGCCTTGGCCGGCATGGCCAGCGCGAGCGCCAGTGCCACGAGCGTGAACGCCGCCCCCTTGATGAATCGAAGATGCCTCATTCGAAACCCCCTTGTGGCGCCTGAAGCGCGGCTATAAGTGAACGCGGCCCGGAAGGCCCGGACCGACACCTCCACTACGGCGCCCCCCGGTCGCCGGATGAGCGGTGAGGAAGAAAATCGGCGGTGGCAGGTCAGGCCGCCCCGCGAAAAAAACATCGCCCGCTCATCCGCGACGGGCCCGGCTCCGTATACGAGGCGTTCCGGCAGGCGGCGAACGGCGCACGAGGGCTTCCATGACACGAACGCTTCGGGGATGGGCGATTCAAGGAGTGGCGCTGGCCGCGGCCCTATGCGCCGCGGGCCGCCCGGGAGTCGCCGGTGCGCACGAGTTTTGGCTCTCTCCCTCGAGCTACCGCCAGACGAAGGGAGACACCCTCGAGATCGCGGCCTTCGTGGGAACAGGTTTCCGCGGGGAGAGATGCCCGTACGCCGCGACCCGTACCCGCTCCTTCGAGCTTCTCGGCGCGAAGCGGCTCGACCTGGCGCCCGCCACGGTGAACGGCGAGCTCGTCTACGCGCGATTCATCGGGGCGGACGCCGGTGGCTCGCTCGCAGCCTACGAATCCGGATTCACACCGCTCACCCTTCCTGCCCCGGATTTCGATCGCTACCTCGCGCTCGAGGGGCTGGCCCTGGCTCGCGCCGCGCGGGCGAAGTTGGGTGCGGGGGCGGGAGAGGGGCGAGAGCGGTACGCCCGGTGCGCCAAGACGTGGATCGCCGGGACCGACCGGGCGCGCGCGCTCCGCGCGGCCGGGCTCACGCTCGAGATCCTGCCGCTCAGCGCTCCCGTGGAGGGAGCACCGCTTCGCGTTCGCGTGCTCTTTCGAAAGAAGCCGCTCGCGGGCGCGCTCGTGCGCACCTGGAGCGCCCCTCTCGGGCATGGCTTTGCGCCGCGCTCCGAAGCCCACCGGGATTCGGTGGGGCCCGTGGCCGAGGCGCGGAGCGACCCAGGGGGCGTCGCGACCATCCCCGTTTCAGGCGCGGGTGAATGGCTCGTCGGCGTCGTCCACATGGTGCCCTGTCGGGAACGCGAGGTCGCGGACTGGGAAAGCTACTGGGCCTCGCTCACGTTCGTCCCGGAGCCGCGGCGGTGAGGGGCGCTCTTGCCCGCGTGGGCGCGCGGCCCGCGGAGCCGGCGAGGGCGCTCGCCGTGCTGCTCCTCATCGCCGCCCCGCTCCATCCTTCCCACGTCCTCGCCCACAATCAGCCCTATAGCTTCATCGATCTCCGTCTGGACGAGCGCGGGCTCCAAGGGAGCGCCGCGGCGCACGTCGTCGATCTCGCGCACGAAATGGGCGCCGAGGCTCCCGATTCCCTGCTTCGCCCGGAGATTCTCGACCGGTACGGAGCGAGGATCGAAACGCTGCTCTCAGGCGGCTTCACGATTCGCGTGGATGGCGTCGGGCTGAGGCCGCGTTGGACGGGAATCGAAGCGATACCCGACCGCCGGAACATCGTCGCGCGGTTCGAGGCTCCCTGGGAGCGTATCCCCGGGAAGCTCCGCCTCACCTGCAGGCTCTTTCTCTATGACCCGCAGCACATCACCTATCTCAACGTCTACGAAGGGGGGCGCCTCCGCCATCAGGACCTTCTCGATCGAACCCGATCGGAGGTGGACTACTTCTCGGGCGGCGGGCAGGGACGGCTGGCTCTGATCGGCACGTTCGTGGGCGAGGGCATACGCCACATCTTCATCGGCCCGGATCACATGCTCTTCATCGTCGGTCTCCTGCTCCTGGGCGGGAAGGTGCGGCGGCTCCTCAAGATCGTCACCGCCTTCACGGTCGCCCACAGCATCACGCTCGCGCTCGCGGCCCTCGGCATCCTCAACCCCTCTCCGAGAGTCATCGAGCCCGCGATCGCGCTGACCATCGCCTGCATCGGCGTGGAGAACCTCCTCGCGTCCCGCAACGGCCGCGACCTTCGGGCCCTGATCGCCTTCGGCTTCGGATTGATCCACGGCTTCGGGTTCGCCGGCGTTCTCGGCGAGCTGGGACTGCCCGCCGGGGCCCGCGCCTGGGCGCTCTTCTCCTTCAATGGCGGAGTCGAGGCGGCGCAAGCCGTAATCGTGCTCTCGGTCACACCCCTCCTCGCCCTGCTGAAAGCCTCGAGCGAGGCCTGGTCGCGCCGCGTCGTCGCGATGGGGTCCTGGTGTGTGATCCTGGCGGGAGCGATCTGGTTCTTCCAGCGAATGCTCTCGGCGAGCTAAAAAACTGGCCCCGGTCGCGCGAGCGTGGCGCCGGGGCCGCAGACAAGACCAGCCGCTTCTAATTTGCCCCTATTTCACCACGACTCGAGCAGGCCGGCGATCCTCGGCCGGGGCGGTGCGCACCTGGCGCCAAGACGTAGCCGCGTCGCTCTGGCGGAGACGGGTTGTCTCCAAAATCGAGTGAATCGCGAACGCGATCCCGCAACCGGTCACGATCCCCGCGTAGAGCTCGCCACGCGGCGCCGCGGGCGCGAAGAGCCACGCGAACACGATCGCGGCCAGGACAACCACGTTCGCCAGCGACGTCGCAAGCCAGTCACTCATGGACGGGCTGAAGCCGGGTACGGTCTCGAGGTGCGCGAGGCGCGTGAACCACTGCGGGCCGGTGTCGCGCCCTTCGAAGAATTCCTTCACATAGCCCGCGATCAACCGGGTTTGCTGCCGTCCGTGCATGGTCGTATAGAAGCCGTAGGCGACGGCAAAGACCACCGGCAGCATGGGGGCGGGCCTCCGGGCGGCGATGGCCCAGGACATGAGAACCGTGGCGGCGATACCGGAAGCGATCCAGCAGAAGTGGCTGGTGCGCTCCGCGTCGCGCCCGCGGCTCATCAGGGCGGCGTATTCCGTGCGCTCGTTTTCGCTCAGGGAAGCCATGGACTGACTCCTTTGGTTTGGTTAAGCGAGAGGGCACCGACCCCGTCCGGCGCTCGTCTTTCTATCGGCAGAGGGGGTCGCGCGGTTGAGCCTAGGAGAGGTGTGACGGAACCGCAACCGTGGTTTCAGTCCGTCACGCCCCGGGCAGGAAAATGGCGGCGATCATATGGTGCACCTTACTCACCGACAATTACTTATGCCTTGCGCTCTAACTGGGCACGCAGGTTGCTTTTTCTCCTACCCGGACGCGTTGGGGAAGCTCCCCACACGCTGGAAAGGAGTGGTTCTCATGGTCGGAAGCACACGATGTCGAATCCGGAAAGCCCTCGTGAGCTCCCTCGGCGTCACGATTCTGCTGGGGGCCCCCCTCCCCGCCCAAGCCGATCAGGGCAAGTGGTGGAACCCTAAGGAAGGGGGCCGGCGGGTCGAAACGCGGGAGCATGAGCGCGAGTGGAACGGTCGGGGGTCGTGGGGCGGCTGGAGCGGTCGGGGCTCTCGGGGCGGCTACCGTTCGTGGCGCGGGATTCCGGTTCGCCGGGACGTGATCGTGATCCGTGACCACCGCTATGGCCGTTCCTTCCGCGCCCGGCGGATCTTCGTCGAGCCGAGATTCCACGGCGGCTGCCTCTACGTCCGGCCGGTCCGCTATTTCATTGCCGCGGACGCGTGCATCGGTGGCTTCAACATCCGCGCCCGGATCGTGCGCCCGCATTACCTGTACGGCTGTAATTTCTGCGATGCCCGGTTCGATTCCTACGACGCCTACGCGGCGCACGTGGTGCACTGCGATCATGGGCCGGACGGATACGCGGTTCACGCGAGCAACTGGGACGACGGGTACGACATGGACTGGGACGGCCCCTACCATGCCGACGACGAGAATGACCAAGACTACGACGGGTAAGACTACGAACCTCTACGGAATGGCATTCACCGTGCCAAGGGGCAGAGGAGTATCGGGCGCCTGCCCCTTGCTTCGACTCGCGATCGGAATATCGTTATGAGTAGTCGGCGGAAGTATCGGGCCGACATCGCCCCCGAAGAGGGGCCGGGACTGCCGGGAACGATCCCGGGGGCGAAGGCGCCCTAGGATCCCAAGGAATCCCGACATCCCACGTCGTGCGGCCAGCGCGGCTCCATACGGAGCGCTGGCCGATTTATTTCACGGGAGGCCCGTGGTAGACTCGCCCGCTCGACCGTCTTTGTTCGACTAGCATGATCAGATGGAGGCCTGAATGGCGGAAACCGCACACGCGGCCTCGCGTGAGCGCTTCGGGTCCACGAGCCGGGGGGATTCGTGGTGGCTCGCGCCGGGGTCGGTCGCCCTTGGTCTTCTCCTGCTCGGGGGCTACGCGACCTGGGCGGCACTGCAAGGCGCCCATTTCGAGTCCGGCAACTACCTCTCGCCCCTTTACTCGCCGAGGATCCACGCTCCCTGGTGGCCCCTTTCTCCCGCGCTTCTCATTCTGATCCCGCCGATCCTCTTCCGCGCAACGTGTTACTACTACCGGAAGGCCTATTACCGCGCCTTCTTCCTGGATCCCGTGGCCTGCGCGGTCGGGGAGTTGCACCGGGGCAAGTACACCGGCGAAACCAGGTTTCCCTTCGTGCTCCAGAACCTCCACCGCTTCGCCTTCTACCTCGCGTTCCTCTGGCTCTTTTTTCTCTGGCACGATGTCTGGCGTGCGCTCTGGTTCGATGGACGGCTCGGGATCGGCCTCGGGACGCTCGCGATCCTCGCGAGCACAGGGACGCTGACCCTCTACACGTTTTCCTGCCATTCCTTCCGGCACCTGGTCGGCGGAAAGCTCGACTGCTTTTCCTGCACCGCCGCCGCGCGCGGGCGTCACGGCGCCTGGCTGCGCGTCTCGGCCCTGAACGAGCATCACATGGGGTTCGCGTGGATCTCGCTCGTGGCCGTCTGCTTTGCGGACGTGTACGTCCGCCTTGTCTCGATGGGAATCTTCCATGACGTGAGGCTCCTGTGAGCGAGCGCTACGAATCACACGACGTCGACGTGCTCGTGATCGGCGCCGGAGGCGCGGGGCTCCGCGCGGCGATCGAGGCCTCGGCGCAGGGCGCGCGGGTGGGCGTGGTCTGCAAATCGCTGCTCGGCAAGGCCCACACGGTCATGGCCGAGGGAGGCGTTGCCGCGGCGCTCGCGCACGTCGATCCGAGCGACTCGTGGAAAGTCCACTTCAAGGACACCATGCTCGGCGGAAAGATGCTCAACAACTGGCGCATGGCTCAGCTCCACGCGCAGGAGGCGCCCGATCGCGTCCGCGAGCTCGAGCGATGGGGCGCCGTGTTCGACCGGACCGAGGACGGCCGGATCCTCCAGCGAAATTTCGGCGGGCACTCCTCGCCGCGTCTCGCGCACGTCGGCGACCGCACGGGGCTCGAGATGATCCGAACGCTCCAGGATTTCGGGGTGCACCAGGGCCTCGAGGTCTACATGGAGTGCACCGTCACGAAGCTCTTGAAGCAGGATTCCCGCGTCGTGGGAGCCTTCGCGTATTGGCGGGAGACCGGACGCTTCGTCCTGTTCCGCGCGAAATCCGTCGTCCTGGCCACCGGGGGGATCGGAAAAGCCTACACGATCACCACGAACTCGTGGGAGTACACCGGGGACGGCCACGCGCTCGCGCTGGGCGCCGGAGCCGAGCTGATCGACATGGAGTTCGTCCAGTTCCATCCGACCGGGATGGTGTGGCCCCCGGGGGTGCAGGGGCTCCTGGTCACCGAAGCGGTGCGCGGCGAGGGGGGAGTACTCCGGAACGCCACCGGCGAGCGTTTCATGGAGCGATACGATCCGAAGCGAATGGACCTTTCCACGCGCGACATGGTGGCGCGGGCCATCTACATGGAAGTCAAGGAAGGCCGCGGGAGCCCCCACGGCGGCGCCTTCCTGGACATTTCCCACAAACCCGCCGAGGTGGTGAAGAAGAAGCTTCCGTCGATGTACCACCAGTTCATGGAATTCGCGAACATCGACATCACGAAGGGTCCGATGGAGGTCGGGCCGACGGTGCACTACATCATGGGAGGCGTCCGCGTGGATGCCGACACGGGGGCCGCGACGGTTCCGGGGCTCTTCGCGGCGGGCGAGGCTTCGGGGGGCATGCACGGCGCGAACCGGCTCGGGGGGAACTCGCTTTCCGATCTCCTCGTGTTCGGCAGGCGGGCGGGCGCGGGCGCCGCGGCCCACGCGGCGAAAGCTCCCGGGCACGCGGCGGTCGATCCGGCACAGGTCGCCGCCGCCGAGCGCGAGCTGCTCGAGCCGTTCGAGCGCGCGGACGGACCGGACCCCTACTCGATCCACAGGAAATTGCAGAAGTCCATGCAATCGCTCGTGGGAATCTTCCGCACCGAGGAGGATCTCTCGAGTGGGATCGAGGAGATCCGGAAGCTCAAGGCCGAAGCGGGCACCGTCCGGGTGGAGGGCTCCCGGGCTTTCAATCCGGGCTGGCACCTGGCGCACGACCTCAAGAACATGCTGACGGTCAGCGACGCGATCGCCCGGTGCGCGCTTCAGCGCCGGGAGAGCCGCGGCGCTCACGCGAGACTCGATTATCCGAACCTCAACCCCGAGCTGGGCAACGTGAACAGCGTCGCGACGCAGGACGGCGAAAACGTGCGCGTCTCCCAGTCTCCCCTACCCCGGATGCCCGACGAGCTCCGCGCGCTTTTTGAGGCGGAGCCCGCGGGCGTCAAGTCCTGATCGGAGGCAGCGTGGCGGAAGCGGTTCTGCACGTCTATCGCGGCGACGCCTCGGGCGGCGGGCTCAAGGAGTACCGCGTGCCGCTCGAGGAGGGCATGGTCGTGCTCGACGCCATTCACCACATCCAGGGACATCAGGCGCCGGACCTCGCGGTGCGGTGGAACTGCAAGGCGGCGAAATGCGGATCGTGCAGCGCGGAGGTGAACGGGAAGCCGAAGCTCCTGTGCAAGACGCGGATGGACGCGCTCCCGCCCGGCAAGCCGGTGGTCGTGCAGCCGCTGAAGGCGTTCCCGATCGTCAAGGACCTCGTGACGGACGTAAAATGGAACTACGAGGTGAACAAGAAGATCCCGCCCTTCACGCCGAAACAGGACGCCGAATGGCGGTGGAAACAGGAAGACATCGACCGCGTGCAGGAGTTCCGTAAGTGCATCGAATGCTTCCTCTGCCAGGACGTCTGCCACGTGCTCCGCTCGCACGGCCGCACCGACGCCTTCGCGGGCCCGCGCTTCCTGGTGCGCGTGGCGGGGCTCGAAATGCACCCGATCGACGCGCTCAACCGCACGAAGTTCCTGAAACAGGGTGCGGGAATCGGGCTGTGCAATATCACCAAGTGCTGCACCGAGGTATGCCCCGAGGACATCATGATCACCGACAACGCGATCATTCCGCTCAAGGAGCGTGTGGTCGACGATCATTACGATCCTGTTCGAATGCTCGTCCGCCTCGTAACGGGAAAAAAGAAGGACGAATAGTCACGGCGCCCCGGGTGGCTCAACGCCGCGTCGCGAGGCCGCACCGCGTCCTCCTCCTCTCCCTGATCGTCCTCGTGGCATCGTGCGGCGGAAAGCGGCAGACGTCGGTGCCTGGACCTCCGGCAAACGGCGGCGCGCCGATCCAAGCCCTCCTCGTCGTAGCCGGCCTCTCCGGGCCCCTGGGGCTCGAGACGGCGCCCGGCGACAGCACGCGGCTTTTCATCGTCGAGAAGCCGGGAACGATTCAGATTCTCAGGAACGGCGCGCTCGACCCCCGACCCTTCCTCGACATTTCCTCCCGCGTCAGTAACGGAAGTGAGCAAGGACTCCTGGGGCTTGCGTTTCATCCGCAGTATGCGGCGAACGGCAAGTTCTATGTGGACTACACCGACCGGGCCGGCGATACGCATGTCGTGGAGTTCCTGGTGTCCGCCAATCCGGACAGCGCGTCCGCGACCGAGCGCGAGATCCTCTTTGTCGATCAGCCCGCGTCGAACCACAACGGCGGGCAGATCACATTCGGTCCGGATGGATTTCTCTACGTGGCCCTCGGAGACGGCGGCGGAGCCGGAGACACGTACCAGAATGGGCAGAACCTCGGGTCGCTCCTGGCGAAGATTCTGCGCCTGGACGTCGACTCCGGGTCGCCCTACTCGATTCCGGCGGACAATCCCTTTGTCGGACGCACGGGCGCGCGAGGGGAGACCTGGGACTACGGATTGAGGAACCCTTGGCGTTTCTCTTTCGACCGCCACACCGGCGATCTCTACATCGCGGACGTGGGGCAGAACCTCTGGGAAGAGGTGGACTACGAGCCTCATCGCGCGGGAGGGAAGAACTACGGCTGGAGCATCATGGAAGGCCTGCACTGCTTCGCGAGGCCGAACTGTAATCCAACCGGGCTCGTGCGCCCTGTCGTTGAATACCCGCACCGGGACGGATGCTCCATCACGGGTGGATACGTCTATCGAGGCCGTGAGATCCCCGAGCTGGACGGCGTCTACTTCTACGGGGATTACTGCACGGGCATCATCCGCAGCTTCCGGATCGACCGAGGCACCGCCAGCGGTCAGGCAGACTGGACGTCGGCCCTGCGCACCCAGGCCGGCGGTCCGATGGCGGGTTTGAGCTCGTTTGGGCAGGACGCGCGAGGCGAGCTCTACATGGTTCTGCTCAGCGGCGAGGTGTACCGGATCGCGAGGAAGTAGGGACCGCCCAAGGGAAGGCGCGGCCGCCCGGAGCGCCTACTTTCCTTTCACGAACTTGAGCGACGCCGAGTTGATGCAGTAGCGGAGCCCGGTCGGCTTCGGTCCGTCGTCGAACACGTGCCCCAGGTGGGCGTCGCAGCGCGCGCAGAGAACCTCGTCCCGGTTCACGAACATCGACTTGTCCACCGCGCTCCGCACGTTTTCCGGCGCGATCGGCGCGGTGAAGCTCGGCCATCCCGTGCCGGACTCGAACTTCGCCTCCGACTTGAAGAGATCGTTCCCGCAGCAGACGCACCGATAGACGCCGTGCTGGTGGTGGTTCCAGTAGGCGCCCGTGAACGCCCGCTCCGTCCCTTTTTGCCGGGTGACGTTGTACTGCTCCGGCGTGAGGCCCTTCTTCCATTCCGCGTCGGTTTTCTGCACGCGATCCACCATGACGTATTTCCCCTTGTCGGCCGAGAAGATCTTGATCTGTTTCGCGACGGGGCCGGCGAACGCGGAAGCTCCGAGGATCGCCGCCGTCAAAAGGAGCGCCGCCACAGTTCCTCGTCTCACGACACCCCGGTCGCGGAAAGCTCCTCGATCGCGTGGATCTTGCCGACGTCGATCGCCAGAGGGCCACCGTCCCGCCGCCGCTGAAAAATGTCCATGAATCTCGCGTTCCACACGATCTCCTCGGGCTTGTACGAGGACCGGGCCAACACCGTCTGAGAAAACGCTTCGTCGATTCCGGTGAGCAGGATCAAGACCTCCGCGTCGGCGCCCGCCAGATCCTCGGGCGTGAGACCGTGAAGAGGGCTCGCCGCATCGATCGGATGCACGACGGTCCAACTCAACGGAAAGAATACGACCTTGTGGCGTTCCAGTGACAGGTCGTAAAACCGCCGCACGCGCTTTCCGTTCCGGGACTCGAGGCGGGAGAAGAGAACCTGGGCGCCCAGCTCGAGCAATTGGTTGTTGCGCCGGTTGGCGATCCGGAACTCGAAGGCTCGTTGTCCCCGGTAGGGGGCGATGACCGCGTTCCGGCTGAAGACGATGTCCGCCACGGGGCGCGAAAAGCGCGCGAAGAGGAGCCCGGTGGCCAAAGCGAACCCCAGGAGGCCCACGAGCGATTCCAGCGTCACGAGCACGTTGGCCGCTATTCCCACCGGGGCGATCCTCCCGTAGCCGATGGTGGCCAGGGTCTGAACGCTGAAGAAATACGCCTCGGGGAAGGTCGCCATGTGCGGCCCCGCGATCTCCAGGGCGCCAGGGCCACAGAGGGTATACGCCGCCGCGAACAGCGTATTCACGAGGAGATAGGCGGCGATCACGAGCGCGAAATAGAGCCGCCAGGGCATCGTGAGGAGCGCGTGGTAAGGACTGGTGGAGGCGAAAAATCCTCGTCCGTGGCGGACGACGTTGAAGGTGCCGTCCTTGTTCAAGAGCCGCTGGCGGCTCTCGCTGGCGACGAACGAGCCGAATCCTAGATCGCGAAGCTCGTCCTCACTCAGGAGACCGGGCTCGGGTCGTGCGCTCACCGAGATCCCGGCGCTCCCGCGTGCTCCCGGCCCTGCTTCAGCGTCTCGACGGATCCGGCGAAGAAGGACACGTTATGGAACGCGTTCCTCGCGATCTCCTCCGCCGCGGCTGCGGCCTCGGTCTCGTCCTTGCCGATCACGAAGATACGGGTGTTGTGGTCGAGCATGGGGAGACGCCCGTCGTCCTTCGCCTTCGCCACCTCACCGGACCGGACGCTTCGCGCCCCCGGGAGGCTGCCCGATTGGAACGCGCCCGCCTCCCGAGCGTCGATGACGACGGCGGTGCGGTCCTTGTCGAGCGTCGACCAAATCGCCCCCGCTTCGACCTGGGTCGCGTGGCCGAGCGCCCGCCACACCGGGATGCCGAGCTGATAGCGGCGGACGTCGGTGTATCCCGCGGCGAGGAGGTCGGCCGCGAGGCGCTGGCTCTTGCCGCAGAAGGGTCCGTTGCAGTAGAGAATGACCGGTGTGCTCTTGTTGCCGCGGGCGATCTTGTCGATCTCGCCGACGTCGGAGGTGTACTGCGACATCGGGAGCCCCGGCTTGGGCGCGGTGTTGACCGACCCCGGGATGTGGCTCACCGCGAACTCATCGTAAGGACGAACGTCGATCACGAGGCGCGACCGGGCCGCGAGGAAGCGCACCATCTTGTCGGTCGAGATCTCCGGGGTGGGCTGCCCCACCTCGCCGAGGATCGCCTGGGCAATCGGGCAGGCGATCCCCGGGGCCGTCGGATCCGCGCCGGAGGCCGGGACCCGGCCCAGGGCCAGCGTCGCCGCCACGAGGAGCAGGAAAGCGGCGCGCCCCACGGCCGCGCCACGGCCTCCGAGTTTCCTGGTATTGTCTCGCATTCTCTTCCTCGCTTTCACAGGGGAGCCACGATGCTAGGCGGCATCGTTCGGGCCTTTCAAGGGCAATTCGAGGCTCTCCGGAACGGGACACGATCGAGCCATGATGGAGCGAGCCATGATGGAGCTCACGCTCAAGCAATGCTCGGTGCGGGACTGGCGGCCGACCGACGCCGATTCGCTCGCCCAGCAGGCGAACAACATCAAGGTTTGGCGGAACCTCCACGACGCCTTTCCCCTTCCCTATACCCGCGCGGATGCGGAGAGCTGGATCCAGCAGGCCGCGCCGAACCACTTCGCAATCGCCGTGGACGGGAAGGCAGTCGGCGGGATCGGGCTTCATCCCGGAACGGACGTTCACCGGCGCACCGCCGCCATCGGATACTGGCTGGGCGAAGCCTTCTGGGGACGCGGCATCGCGACCGAGGCGGTGCGGGCCGTGACCCAGTACGCATTCGCGAGCTTCGATTTCGTCCGCCTGGAGGCGCACGTCTTCGAATGGAACCTGGCGTCGGCGCGCGTTCTCGAGAAGGCAGGTTTTTCGCGTGAGGCGCGGCTCCGCAAACGAGTCACGAAGGAGGGCCGGACGGTGGACTCCTTCCTCTACGCCCTCATCCGCGAATGAGCGTTTCCACCGCCGGTGCGCGGCTTCGCGTTCTCGCCGCCGCGTTGACGTTCTCGATCGGCGGCGCGGGGATCAAGGCGTGCGAGCTTACGAGCTGGCAGGTGGCCAGCTTCCGATCGGGGATCGCCGCCGTCACGCTCCTGATCCTCCTGCCCGAAGCGCGACGGGGCTGGAACGCGCGCGCCGCGCTCGTCGGAATCGCGTACGCAGCGACCGTGACGCTCTTCGTGCTGGCGAACAAGCTCACGACCTCGGCGAACACGATCTTCCTCCAATCGACCGCCCCGCTCTACATTCTGCTCCTCTCCCCGTGGCTTTTGCGCGAGGCCATCCGAGGGCGCGATGTCGCGGTGATGGCCGTCGTGGGGATCGGGATGGCGCTCCTCTTCGTGGGCACCGAGCGCCGCTATGCAACCGCGCCCGATCCCTTCCACGGCAACATCCTCGCGACGCTGAGCGGTCTCTCCTGGGCCTTGACGTTGATGGGGCTGCGATGGATGGGGCGGCGCGAGGGGGCGGGCTCCGCCGTTCCCGCCGTCGTGATCGGAAATCTGATCGCCTTCTTCGTGGGTCTGCCCTTCGCGCTGCCTGTCATCGGCGCGAGGCCGCTCGACTGGGCGATCGTAGGTGGGCTCGGCACGATCCAGATCGGGATCGCCTACGTGTTCCTCACATCCGGGATGCGCCACGTACGGGCGCTCGAAACGTCGATGCTCCTTCTGCTCGAGCCCGTGCTGAACCCCGTCTGGTCCTGGCTCATCCACGGCGAGAAACCGCGTGCATGGTCGCTGGTAGGCGGCGCGATTATTCTCGGGGGGACGCTGGTGAAGACCTGGCTCGATTCGCGGGGGACGTCAGCGACGGAGGCTACGACGGCCGCTTAGCTCCGGCGTCCTCCACCACCCAGCGGACCGACTTCGAGCAGGGACACGCCCCGCCGACCCGCTTCAGCGAGGGCACTTTCCGGATCGCCTGCTCCAGGGTGATGGTGCCGGCGTGGACTTGGCGCAAGGTCTCCACGTAGTGCTTCATGTCGCGGCTCGCGAGATAGGGCTCCGGCAGGTGGGCCGCCAGATGCCTCACATACTCCTCCACGTCGGTGAAGGACTCTCCCGCGAACCCGACCATGGTGAACGCGGCGTCCCCCTTGCGCCGGAAGAACCCCTTCGCCGGCAGCACGATCAGGTCCTCGTGGCTGACCCCGTCGTGGCGTCCGCGGTCGCTCAGCAGGCGCTCCGCCAGCGCTTCGGCCTCCGGCGGGGAAAGCTTCGGCAGCCGCTCGCGGATGTACCGCTGGTTCAGGTCCGCGATCATGCGCTTGCATTCCTCGTAGTAGAGCCCCTGCGCTTCCGCGTTTTTCATGTTCTTGAAGCCGAACCGGATATTCGATTCGCCACCCTTCTCGTGCCCGAACATCTCGAGCCCGCGTGGCATCCACTTGTTGAAGGCCTTCTGGATGGCCGACGTCGTGATGAGGGCGTTCCCCTGGGCGGCCCGCTGCACCCACCGCCGCAGCGGGATCACACCCGCGGCGAGATGGAACGCCTCCTCCCGGAGCATCGGGGGCATCGAGGCCGCGAAGGGCTTGTAGGAGCAGACGCGCTGCATGGAGAGCTGGTACTTGCCCACGCGGTCGATCACCGCGGCGAAGACGACGTTGTCCACGAAGGAGTCGTACTCGAGGTTGAACGCGTCCAGGACGTGCGATCCGGTCTGCATGGAGAGGATCTCCTCGACCATCTCCTCCGCCTTCTGCCCCGATACGCCGCTCCAGTCCTGGGAAACGAGGAGGTGGAACATCTGGTACCCGTGGCGCAGCTCCTCGGCCATCACGCGGAGCACCCAGAATCGGTCCTCGTCGTCCTGCGCGCGGGCGAGTGTGCCTTCGTGCTGCTGGATCGACCCGAACTCGGTCGAGGCCTGGGCTCGGATGATGGCGAGCAGGTGTTTCGCGGGTTCCTCGCCCAGCTCCTCGGGCTTCACGCGGCGCTTCGCCCCCTTGGCGTCCCCGACCTCCACCTCGTCCCCCATACCGAGCTCCATCTTGGCGCAGAGACAGAATTCGGGATCGCTCGGGAAGTATTTCTGCCAGTTCTCGGGGAGAAGACCGTAATCCGGAAAGTTGTGGCGCTGCCAGTGCAGCACGGCGTCGTGGTATTTCTTGGGAAGGGTGGTTTGCTCGACGTTCATGGGTTGCCCGATTCCGCGGAGGCCCTCACCCGATCTTCATCTCGAGCGCTACGAGCGGGGCGTTCTTGAATCCGACGGCTCGCAAGAACGATGCGAGATCGGAATCGTTCTGCTCTACCAGCGTGCGCACGGTCGTCGCGCCCAGCCGCTTGTGATGCTCCACGACGGCTTCGAAAAGACGCCGGCCGATGGAACGCCCCTGATAATCCGGGTCGACTCCGAAACGCTCGATCCAGCCGCTCGTCTCCTCGAGGCCGAACTCCCCACCTCTCAAGTCCGAGAGCATGAATCCGACCTGCTTGCCGCCCAGTTCCGCGACCTGGCTCGCGTCGGGATCGCGCCTCAAATAGTACATGACCCGGCGCTCCCACACATCCGGCCGATACACGCCGGTGAGCCGCTCGTCGATCGCGATGATGCGGGCGATATCGAGCTCGGAGAGGGAGCGGATGCGGACCTGCTCGGCGATCGCGCTCATGGGCTGAGAGTATCACATCCCGTCCTTCATGAGCCGCTCCACCCGCCCAGGCGCCCGCAAGGTGCGGACCCGTCCCCGCGCGGCCCGCGCCGCGATTTTCTCGGGCGGGACGGGTCGCCGAAAAGCTGCTTGCGTCGGGCGCCCTGCTTTTCGTAGGCTGCGCCGACTGCTGAAAGGGGGGCATACCAAAGATGGCTCACCCCAGATGATCTTCACCAAGCGCGGCGCCGTCTGGCGGGGTCTCTTCCTCGTGCTCGCCATCCTCTGCCCGATCCCGCGAACGGCCGTTGCCGACCAGACCTTTTGGGTCGTTCCCGGCGGGGGCGTCGCCTGGATCCCCAATGAGTTTCTCGTAAAGGCCAGCCGCCCGCAATTCGGCGCGATTGTCGGCACCCGCCTGTCCCCCCAATTGGCCTTCGAGGTCCATGCGAGCTTCATCAAGTCGAGCGGTATCCAGGCGGGAGTTCCCTCGCTCAGCCTGTCTCACTTCGATGGAAATCTGACGTGGTTTGCCGCGAGCGATCGCATGGTCTCCCCTTATGTGACGGTGGGGACCGGGCTCGTCTCGTTCCAAAGGGACGGCTCCGGGAGCGGGACAGGACGCCTCATCCTCGGCGGCGGCATGGGCCTCAACGTGGCCGTGAGCGAGAGGACATCCCTGCGGGTCGAAGGGCGGGATATGAGATACAAGGCCATCTTCTACTACCCGGGCCGCCCCGAGGGATATCGCCAGCATACCGAGGTATTCGCGGGCGTTTCCTTCGCCTTTGGAGGAACCCCCAGGGACCAGGATGGTGACGGGGTTCCGGACAGGCTGGATCGCTGCCCCGGGACGCCCGCCGGCGCGCGCGTGGATGCCAACGGTTGCGCGATCGACAGCGACGGCGACGGGGTCGTTGATGGGATCGACGCGTGCAACAACACACCGCCAGGCGCGATCGTGGATGCGCGCGGCTGCCCCATCGACAGCGACGGCGACGGCGTCCCGGACGGGCTCGACAGGTGCGCGGGGACACCCGCCGGCGCGATCGTGGACGCGAACGGCTGTCCGCGCGATTCGGACGAGGACAAGGTCTACGACGGCATCGACCAGTGCCCCGGCACTCCCAAAGGATGCATCGTGAACAGCAACGGTTGCCCGACCGACGCCGACCAGGATGGCGTCTGCGATGGGCTGGACGAGTGTCCGGAAACCCCGGCCAACGCCAAGGTGGATCGGGTGGGTTGCCCGATCATCGTGAGCGACAAGGAAACCGAGCTGCTCGAAACCGGGATGATCCGTCTTCAAGACATCAATTTCACTACCGGCAGCGCGGATATCCGGCCGGATTCACGGGCGGCGCTCGACGAGGTCGGGAACATCCTGGCACGGTGGCCCGATCTCCGGATCGAGATCGGGGGCCACACCGATTCGCGGGGCTCGGCGGCGCAGAACCTCAAACTCAGCAAGGGGCGCGCCCAGGCGGTGCTCCGATACATCACGGACAAGTTCCTCGAGCTGGATCCCGAGCAGTTCACCGCCGTCGGATATGGCGCGTCGCGCCCGATTTCCGACAACTCGACGGAGCTGGGTCGCGCCAAGAACCGCCGGGTCGAGTTCAAGGTCCTGAACAAAGACGTGCTCAGGCGCGAGAAGACGCAGCAGCGGCTGCTGCCGAAATAGGTCCAGGCTGCGCCGGGCGAGCCCGGCTACGGCACTCCTGGGCCCGGAATTCTACGTAGTCAATTTTGCGCTCATGATCGCGGAGGAGCCTACCGATATGGTCCGTATGCCTATCCCCGCGCGGTGAAAAAGCGCAGGGAGGGATACCTTGCCAGGGAAGGCGGGGGGTTAGGAGCGGGGATCGCGGGAACGCGGTCCCCGTTGATTTTTTCCCCCGGCGTCCGGGGCTCGGGCGTGGCCGACGCCCTCTCGCCGCTCCGCCGATTCCATGCGTCAACATCCGGCCGCGATCCTCCTCGTAAGCTCCCCGTTCAGATTCCTCCCTCGTCCCCGATCGTATCGTCGAACAAAGGAGGTCCCATGAATCGGAGTCGTCTCGCGCTTCTGACTCTGGCCGCGATCCTGCTTTTCTGTCTCCTGGGGCTCGGCATCGCCGCAGCCGAAAAGCCCGATGCGGGTCAGGGGCTGACGGACGCGCGCCAGCAGGCGGACAATGGGCAAACCGTCTTCCGATGCGGCACCGTCGATCGTGGCAAGCCGAAAACCTCCCCCGACTTCGACCAAATCCAGCGCTGGATCACGGAGAACCGCGTTCAGGCTGGGGGCGTGATTCCGGTCCACTTCCACGTGATCTACTCGGGGAGCACAGGGAACATCCCGCAGTCGCAGATCGATGCGCAGATACTCGTCCTGAACCGGAACTACGCCGGCCAGGACTACAACGGCAACCCCGTCACGGGCGCCCGGAACACCGGCTACACCTTCGTGCTCGCGAGCGTGGACCGCACGAACAACCGCAAGTGGTTTGGGATGACCCCGGGGTCGTCGCGCGAGGCTCAGGCGAAAAACGCGCTCGCGATCGACCAGAATGCCTCCTTGAACCTCTACACCGCCGCGCCGGGACAGAACCTCCTCGGCTGGGCCACCTTCCCCTGGGACTTGCAGACGAACGGCAAGCGGGACGGCGTCGTGATCCACTACGGCTCGGTGCCTGGCGGATACCTCTCGCCCTACAACCTCGGAGGGACCGCCTCGCACGAAGTAGGTCATTGGGTGGGGCTCTACCACACATTCCAGGGCGGCTGCGACACCGGCTCGTGCAGCTCGAGCGGCGATCTTGTGTGCGATACGCCGGCTGAGGCCACGGCGACTTCCGGCTGTCCGACCGGCAAGGACACATGCCCTGCCGCGGGGCTCGATCCGATCCACAACTACATGGATTACTCGACGGACCTTTGTTACAACAACTTCACCACCGGGCAGGACGCGCGCGCCGACTTCATGATGTCCACCTACCGCCCGCTCATCGGCTCCGCGAGGATCGCGAGCAAGACCGGTTCGATCCAGGCCGCGAAGGGCGCCGAGGCGTTCGGGCTCCGCGTGAATCCGAATCCGTTCAATCCCCGCACGAAAGTCGAGTTCTCGATGCGGCGTGAAGCCCACGCCTTGGTGCGCGTGTACGACATCCAGGGCCGGACGGTCGCCACGATCGTGAACGGCAGGCTGCCGCAGGGAGCGCACCGGTTCGATTTCGACGGGGACCGTCTCGCGAGCGGAATCTACCTGCTGCAGCTCCGCGTCGATGGAAGACCGGTGGACGTACGCCGGATTTCTCTGCTGAAGTAACCCAGCCGGACCGCCAAGGTCCGTCGTGAAAAAAGGGGCCGGTCTCCGGACCGGCCCCTGATTCTTGCGCCCCGCAGGGCGAGTTCTCGCCGCGTTACTTCTCCGCCTTCTCCTCCTTTTCTTTCCCTTCTTCCTTCTTATCCCCGTCTTCCTTCTCGGCGGCCGACGCCTTCTCCACCGCCGCCGCCCCACCCTTTTCGAACGCGTCGATCTTCTCCGAGAGCTCCTCCGCCTCTTCCGACTTGCGGGAAAGGAGCCACGCAAGCTGCTCCTTCGCCTTCGCGCGGTCGCCGCTCATGAGATAGGCCTCGCCGAGGTACTCGTGCGCTTCCGCGTATTCGGGCTCGATCGAAAGGCATTTCTGATACGCCTCGAACGCGCGCTTGAGATCTCCCGATTTCCGGGAGCAGAAGCCCACCATGTTCCAGGCTTGGTAGTACGAAGGGTCGATCTGCGCGGCTTCGTCGAATTTCTTGAGCGCCTTGCCGAATCGCTTCTTCGCCGAATCGGTCTTTCCCGCGGCGAGCTCCTTCTTGGCCTCCTGAACCATGTCCCAGCCCTTCGCGTAGATCTTTTCCGCTTCGACCCGGCCCGGCTTCGCCGCGGCATCCGCGGGCGCGACCGGGGACGCGGGGTTCACCTCCGGCGGGGGCGGCTGGCGCGGCGGCGGCGAGGTCCCGGAAGCGTGGGCGCCCGCCGTAAGGCCGAACGCGACGAGGAGAGCGGGAAGGAAGCTCCATGAAAGAGAAAAACGCATGCTGTGGGACTGACGCATTCTGATTCCTCCTGGGCAGGCCGGATTCCGGCCGCCGGGGGAGCCGCCGGATCCCTCGAATTTCTCGCCCTCCAGCCTACCAGATCGACCTCGATCCAGGTATCCTCGCCCGCCATGCACGATCCGATCACGCCGCTCCTGATCCGGCTCGCGATTCTCCTCGGCGCGGCGAAGCTCGCCGGATGGGTCGCGCTCAAAGCCCGCCAGCCGGCGGTTCTCGGGGAGATCGTGATCGGCATCCTCCTCGGGAACCTCACGCTCCTGGGCTTTCGCGGCTTCGAGCCGATGAAGACCGATCCGATTCTGGCGATTCTGGCCTCCCTCGGCGTCATCCTTCTCCTTTTCGAGGTGGGGCTCCAGTCGACGATCCAAGAGATGCTGCGGGTCGGGCCCTCGTCCGTCCTCGTCGCCACGCTGGGGGTCGTGACCCCGTTCGCTCTCGGGTGGGCGGTCGGCGCGTGGCTTCTGCCGGGAGAATCCGTGTACGTTCATGCTTTTCTGGGAGCCGTCCTGACCGCGACGAGCGTGGGAATTACCGCCCGCGTGCTCCGCGATCTGGACAGGTCGCGGACCGTCGAGGCGAGGATCATTCTGGGCGCGGCCGTCTTCGACGACGTGCTCGGGCTGGTGATTCTCGCGGCCCTCTCGGGAATCATCTCGGCGGCGGATCATGGTCCCGGCGGCCTCAAGGCTCTCGAGGTGGCGTGGATCTCGATCAGGGCGCTCGGCTTTCTCGTCGCGTCCATACTGATCGGGCTCTGGCTCACGCCGAAAGCGCTGGCTCTGGCCTCCCGCGTGAGGGTCACGGGGATTCTGCTCACGAGCGGACTCGTCTTCTGCTTCGTGCTTGCCTACCTGGGAACCCTGGCCGGGCTTTCGCCCATCGTCGGCGCGTTCGCCGCGGGCCTCATCCTCGAACCCGGCCATTTCCAGGGCTTCGAGGAAAGCCGAGAATCAAGCATCGAGTCGCTCCTCCATCCGATCTCCACGTTCCTCGTCCCGATCTTTTTCGTGCTCACCGGGCTCAAGGTGGAGCTCGACTCGTTCGCGGACGGCCGTATCGTCGTGCTCGCGCTGGCCCTGACGCTCGCGGCGTGGATCGGGAAACAGGCGTGCTCGCTCGGCGTGCTCGAGCGGGGCGCGAACCGGCTCGCGGTAGGTCTGGGCATGGTGCCGCGCGGGGAGGTGGGGCTCATCTTCGCGAACGTGGGCGCCACGCTCTCGATCGCCGGACAGCCTGTCATCACGCCGGAGCTTTACTCGGCGGTGGTGATCGTGGTGATCCTGACGACGGTCGTCACCCCGGCGGCCCTCCAGTGGAGCCTCGGGCGAACGCCCGTGAGGCCGCCCGCGAATCGGGCCCCGGGGGCGGTTTCGTCATGAAGAGCGCAGGGGCCGGCCCAGCACCGAGGAAAGCAGGTCGGAGGCGGCCCGCACCCGCTCGAGGTCGGGGGAGAGCGAGGCGCCGCTCCGCGTGAGGGCACGGATCAGATCCTCCGTGGCGACGTTTCCCGCAGCGCCCGGCGCGAACGGACATCCGCCCACGCCCCCGGCGGAGGAGTCGAACACGGCGATCCCCCGCTCGTAGGAGGCAAGGACGTTCGCGATCGCGTTCCCGTAGGTATCGTGGAAATGCATGGCGAGCCGGTCCTGGTCGACGTGATCGAGGAGGAGGTCGAGCAGGACGTGCACTTCCCCCGGGACGGCCTTGCCGATCGTGTCGCCGATCGAAATCTCGTCGACGCCGAGATCCAGCAGCTGCCGCGCGACCCCCACGACCGCCTCGGCCCCGATCCTCCCTTCGTACGGGCACCAGAACGCGGTGGAAACGTAGCCTCGCACCGGGAGTTTTTCCCGGCGGGCGCCGGCCACGACCGGGCGGAACCGCTCGATCGATTCCTGAATCGAGGCGTTGACGTTCTTGCGGTTGAAGGTCTCGGAGGCCGCCGTGAAGACCGCCACTTTCCTCACCTTCGCGCTCAGCGCGCGCTCGAGCCCCCGCTCGTTCGGCACGAGGGCCGAGTAGACGGTGGTCTCGCGTCGGCGGATGCGCGCGAACACCTCCTCCGCGTCGGCGAGCTGCGGCACCCATTGGGGCGACACAAACGCACTGGCTTCGATCTCCTCGTAACCCGCGTCCGAGAGCGCGTCCACGAAGGCCACCTTGAGGTCGGTCGGAACCGTCTTCGGCTCGTTTTGGAGCCCGTCCCTCGGCCCCACTTCGACCACGCGTACTTTCACGGGCGTCTCTCTGGATCGGCAGGGGGGCCGCCGCCTTCCGCCGCCGGCTCGAGGACGACGAGCAGGTCGCCGAGCTCGACGCGCTCCCCCTCACGGCACCGCACTTGGGCGACCCTACCGTCCTCGGGCGCGACCAGGCGGAATTCCATCTTCATCGCCTCGATCGTCACGAGGAGCTCTCCTTCGCGCACGTGGCCGCCCTCCGAGGCCGCCACCTCGACGACGCGCCCGGTCATGGGCGCGCGAAGCTCATCCGCCGAGAGCGCGGCCTTGGCCTGAGCTTCCGGACGGTCGTGCTCGAAGAGATAGGACCTCCCTTCGCAGGAAACCCAAACGCCGCGCCGGCCCGGCGCCACGGCGCAGCGGGTCGACTTCCCGCGCGAGCGCACGTGGAACCAGGAGCCCTCGCGGCTCGCATCCGCCTCGACCCTTCGCCCGTCCGTCTCGAGCACGATGCGTCCGTCCTTCTGCTCGTAGACGAGAGGGAGGGGGTTCCCGCCATGGCGCAGGAGGAGGCGGCGGCTCACGGCGTCCTGCCCCAGGCCCCGAGGCGCCGCCACGGCGAGTAGCGGTCGGTCTCCTCCTCGCCGCCGCCGCGCGCGACCCTTGGAGCGGCCAAGAACGCCGCCGCGGCGACGAGCGCCGCATCGGGGATCTCCTTCGGAGCCTGCCATTCGCGCGATTCGACCGTGTCCGTCGACGTCTCTCCGCGCCGGAATGCCGCGTCCTCGAGCAGGTCGATCAGGAACGATTGGTTCGTGATCACCCCGAGCAGCGCGGTCCCGCGCAGCGCGAGCAGGAGCTTCGCTCTCGCGTCCTCGCGGTCGCGCCCGTGCGCGACCACTTTGGCCAGGAGCGAATCGTAATAAGGATGGAGCGTCTGCCCCTCCGCGATGCCGGAGTCGACCCGCAATCCTTCGACATCCGGCCAGGCGAGAAGGAGGATCCTCCCCGTCTGCGGAAGCCAACCGTGATAGGGATCCTCCGCGCAGAGGCGCGCCTCGATCGCATGCCCGCGCAGCTCGGGCTCGGGCCCACCCAGCGACTCCCCGACCGGGCGGCCCGCCGCGATCAGGACTTGCGCGCGGACGAGGTCGAGCCCGCTCCGCATTTCGGTCACCGTGTGCTCCACTTGTAACCGCGTGTTCACCTCGAGAAAATAGAACGCCCCGTCGGCGCCCATCAGAAACTCGACCGTCATCGCTCCGGCGTACGAGGCGGCGCGAGCGAGCGAGGCCGCTGCGCGCTGCATCGCGTCGCGGATTTCGGGCGTCACCGCGACGGACGGGGACTCTTCGATCAGTTTCTGGTGTCGCCGCTGAAGGCTGCATTCGCGCTCCCCCAGCGGGACGACCTGGCGGCCATCGGCGAGAACCTGAATCTCGATGTGGCGCGCCGGATGGATGTATTTCTCGAGGAGGAGCCGCCCGTCACCGAAGGCCGATTTCGCCTCGCGCCGCGCCGCTTCGAGCGCGGCCGGCATCTCGTCACGCGCCTGCACGAGGCGCATGCCGCGGCCGCCGCCTCCGCCCGACGCCTTGAGCAGCACGGGATATCCGACCCGTTCGGCCGCCGCGAGCGCCCGCTCCACGGAGTCGATCCCCTCCGCCCCCGGGACGCACGGCACGCCGCACTCGGCCGCGGTCCGGCGCGCGGCGGCTTTGTCCCCGAGGCGTGCCATGCTCTCCGGCGAGGGGCCGATGAAGACGAGCCCCGCGTCGCGGCATTGCCCGGCAAAGGTCGCGCTCTCCGAGAGGAATCCGTAGCCCGGATGAATCGCGTCCGCTCCCGCGCGACGCGCCGCCTCGAGAATTGCCTGCGCGTTGAGGTAGCTTTGGGCGGGAGGAGCGGGGCCGATCGCGACCGACTCGTCCCCCGAGCGCGCGTGCGGCGCGCCGCGGTCCGCGTCGGAGTACACGGTGGCCGACGGGATCCCCATCTCCTTGAGCGTACGGCAGACGCGAACCGCGATCTCACCCCGGTTCGCGACCAGGACCTTTCGGAACGCGCGCTCTCTCTCGCCCGCCTCGCGGCCGCGCGTCGCGAAATCCGCGCGCGCCGGACTCACAGCTTCCAGGAAGGAGGGCGCTTCTCGAGAAAGGCGCCGAGTCCTTCCTGCCCCTCGGGCGAGGCGCGCAGCCCGGCGATCGCGCGGATCGCGTTCTCGAGCGCGTCGTCCCGATTCCGGGCGAGCGCCTCTCGAATGAGCCGTTTCGCCGCGGAGACCGCGCGCGGACCGTTTTCCGCGAGGGCGGCGACGAGCCGGTCCACGGCTTGATCCAGCTCACCGGCCGGAACGATCTCATGCACGAGGCCGATCTCCTTCGCCTGGACCGCGCCGAAGATCTCCGCGGTGAGAAAATAGCGGCGTGCTGCGGACCCGCCGATTTTCGGGAGCACGAAGGGCGAGATCACCGCGGGGGCGATCCCGAGCCGCGCCTCGGTGAAGCCGAATTGCGCCGTATCGACCGCGACCGCCATATCGCAGCACGCGAGAAGCCCCATCCCGCCCCCGAGCGAGGTGCCGTGCACGCGCGCGATCGTCGGAATGGGAAGCTCATCGAGCGTTCGATACATGGCCGCCATCCGCCGCGCGTCCGCTTCGTTCTCGGACTGGGTGTAGGCGACGCTCCGGCGCATCCAGTTCATATCGGCCCCCGCGCAGAAGACGGCCCCTTCCCCGGCAAGGACGAGGGCGCGCGGCGACCGTTCCGGCGCCGCCTCGTAGGATGCGCGCAGCTCCTCGAGCGCCCGTGTCAGCTCCGCAATGAGCACGTCGTCGAAGGCGTTTCGCACCTCGGGCCGCGCGAGCGTGAGCCGCGCGGCGGACGGCTTGATCTCGAGCTTGAGCCGTGAGAACTGGGTCATGGGTGCCGGGAGCGGAACGGGGGCGGAGGGAACACGTCGGCCGTTTACATCCGATACACCGGCGCCGGGCCGCGCGTGATCGGGGCGCAGAGCGCGGCGGAGAGGGCGAGCCCTACCGCTTCGCGCGTCTGAGCGGGATCGATCACGCCGTCGTCCCAGAGATGGCCGGTGGCGAAATAGGGGCTACCCTCTTCCTCGTATTTCGCGAGCACGGGATCGGCGATCGCCTTCGCCTCCTCGTGCGACAGCGTCTTCCCGTCGCGCGCGAGCTGCTCGCGCTTCACCTGGACGAGGACCTCCGCCGCCTGCTGCCCCCCCATGACCGAAATTCTCGAGTTGGGCCACGTGAAAAGAAAGCGCGGACGGTACCCGCGCCCGCACATCGCGTAGTTTCCCGCTCCGTGCGAGGCCCCGATCAGGACCGTGATCCGCGGGACCTGCGCGGTCGCGACGGCCTGGACCATCTTGGCGCCGTCTTTCGCGATCCCCCCCGCTTCGTACTTCTTCCCGACCATGAAGCCGGTGATGTTTTGCAGGAACAGGAGCGGAACCCGACGCTGCACGCAAAGCTCGATGAAGTGGGTTCCCTTGAGAGCGCTTTCCGAGAAGAGCACGCCGTTGTTGGCGACGACGCCTACCGGATATCCCATCCAGCGACCGAAGCCGCAGACCAGCGTGGTCCCATAGCTCGCCTTGAATTCGTGGAATCGGCTCCCGTCCAGGAGCCGCGCCAGCACTTCCCGGACGTCGTACGGCTGCTTCAAATCGGTCGGCAGCAGGCCGTAAATCTCGTCGCACGGATAGACCGGGTCCTCGGGCTCCTCGAGGTCGAGGTCGACGCGCTTTACACCGTTTAGGTTCGCCATGATGCTCCGGACGATCTGGAGCGCGTCCGCCTCATTCGACGCCATGTGGTCCACCACGCCGCTCACGCGGGCATGAACCTCGGCTCCTCCCAAATCTTCCGGCGTGACCTCCTCGCCGGTGGCGGCCTTCACGAGCGGCGGCCCCCCCAGGTAAATCGTCCCGGCTCCCTTCACGATGACGTTCTCGTCGGACATCGCGGGCACGTAGGCCCCTCCCGCGGTGCACATGCCGAGAACGGCGGCAACTTGAGGGATGGCCTCGGAAGACATGACCGCCTGGTTGTAGAAGATACGGCCAAAATGCTCCTTGTCGGGAAACACCTCAGCCTGCAACGGAAGAAACACTCCACCCGAATCGACCAGGTAGACGGCCGGGAGCCGGTTTTCGAGCGCGATTTCCTGGGCGCGGATGTGTTTCTTGATCGTAATCGGATAGTAGGTGCCGCCCTTGACGGTCGCATCGTTCGCCACGATCACGCATTCGCGGCCGGAAATGACGCCGATGCCGGTGACGATGCCGGCGGCCGGGATTTCGTCGTTATAGAGGCCGGTGGCCGCGAGGGGGCTCAATTCGAGAAAGGGCGTATCGGGATCGAGCAGCCGCTCGATCCGCTCTCGCACCAGGAGCTTCCCTCGGTCTCGGTGGAGCTTCACGACATGAGGCGGCGCCGCGTTCGCGACCGCCTGGAGGCGCCGGCGCAGGTCCGCGACGAGCCCCTCGTGATGCGCGCGATTGCGCTGGAATTCGGCCGACCCTGTCTTGACGTGGCTTCTCAATGTGTCCATGGGACCCGAACACTCTAATCGCTGATCCTCCAAAGGGAAAGAGGGAGAATCGGTCCCCGTTCCGGCTTCAGATGCGCCCCCCGCTGCCGATGAACCTCCTGACCCGCTGCCCATTCTCACACGGAGGATCTCGTGTCCAGGAGCAAGGCCAGCCTAGCCCAGAAGCAGGCGGATCACAGGACATGGGCCCTCTTGGGTCTCGTCATCCTCGTGCTGCTGGGATTCGTCTTCACCGTTCAGACGCTCTGGGTGTCGATCGTACGGTCCGGATTCCTGGGCGACAACCTGCCGGCGAACGGGTGGATGCTCCTCGTGGGGCTCGTGGGGCTCACGGTTCTCTTCTGCTTGTACATCGTGCACCAGCAGACCAAGATCAACCAGTTTCGGGCGCGGCTCCTGAACGATCAGATGGAGTTGGAGCAATCACGGGGGCGGCTGGCCGAGCTCACGTCGTTGTTCCAACTCGGCAACAGCCTGCACATGGATCTCCCGCTGGACACGATCCTCGAAATCACCGTCCGCCGCGTGGCCAGCACGCTTCACTCGCACGATGTCGCGCTCTTTCTCTTCGAGCCGGATCGCAAGGCGCTCAAGTGCCGCGCGCGTTTCGGGCTCACGCCCAAGGAGCCGGAGTCCGAGGTTCGGGTGGGCGAAGGCGCGGTCGGATGGGCGGCGCGGCACCGCGAGCCCGTTATGATGGGCGCGACGGATCGGGAGGCGCGGTTCGCGGAGCACTTCATGGCGCACCCGGACGCGGGCTCCGCTCTCATCCTTCCGGTCAATTTCGAGAATCGTTGCGTGGCCGTTTTGCAGGTGCATCGGGCGGCGAAGGCCGAGACTTTCCGGCTCGAGCACCGCGACATCGGCCAGTTATTCGCGGACAACGTCGCCGGAGTCATCGATCGTGCGCTGGTCGTGCGTCACCTGGAACAGCGGGCCACCGATCTCAAGCCGAGCGCCAAGGGGGGGCCGGAGGCGCAGGGCGTGACTCCGTTCCAGGACTCCTTTCTCTCGTCCGCGGAGAACGAGCTCAAGGCCCCGCTCACCACCATCCTGGCCTACTCCGAGGTGCTGGACCAGAACGACAAGCGAATGACGACGTCGATGCGCCGGGAATTCACGGCCCGGCTGCGCGGCGAGGCACAGCGTCTCATGAACCTCGTGGACGACGTGCTCGATCTGGCCCGGCTCGAGACGGGACGTTTCCTCCTCGATCTTCGCAAGGACAACGTGAACGCGATCTCACGCGCGGCGGTCGAGACCGTGCGGACCAGCGCGGCGGGCAAGCAGATCGATCTCGAGATGAAGCTCGACGAGAAGATCCCGGATCAGCACGTGGACGCGGCGAAGGTCCGGCAGGCGATCCTGCACCTCCTGCAGAACGGCATACGCTTCTCCCCCGCGAAGGGGCGCGTGACCCTCACCACGTGGCTCGGCGACGATCACATCCGGATCGAAGTTCGGGATTCCGGCCCGGCGGTCGAACCGGAGGTCGCGCCGCTGGTCTTCGACATCGAGGCCCAGGGAACGGAGGTCTCGAAGCGCATGAAGGATGGGCTGGGATTCGGGCTCCACTTGACCAAACGATTCGTGGAGCTTCACGGAGGAACGGTGGGTGTGGGGGCGAGCCCGAGCGGCACGGGCGCCACCTTCTGGATCCGCCTCCCCAAAGGGGACGGACTCGAGAGCGTGATCGGCCGCGATCCGTTCCTGGAACAGCTCTGGGAGAACCCCTAGAGGCCCGGATCGGTCACGCGGGCCCGATCTTCGATCCGCCGCCGAGCGCGGCCTGAACCATCGCGAACTCCCCTACGTTTTCGAGCGTCACCATCCCGACGATCCCGCGCCCCGGCTCCACGACGGGGACGGCGGGACACCCGCTCTCCTGCATTCTCCGGAAGACGTCCTCGAGCATCTCCCCCGGCTGAGCCAGGCCGCAATTCCGGCGCGCCACATCCGCCACCTTCGTGTCGGTCCGGCCCCCCGCGAGCGCTTTCAAGAGATCCGACCGCGCCAGGATTCCCACCGGAGGGTCACGATCCGCGATCCCCAGGACGGGAAAATCTTGCTGATGCCCGTCCAGCAACAGCTCCACGGCCCGTGAAAGAGGATCCTCGGGACGCAGGGCGCGGAAATCGCGAATCATCGCGCGCGAAACCGGGATGCCGTCGAACGCAGAGCGCATCTGAACGAACGCCGACTCCTGCCCGGCACCGATGAAGACGAACACCGCGATGAAAAGGAGCATCGGGTTTCCGAAGAGCCCCAGGAGAGCGAAGAGCAGCGCGATCGCCTGGCCGACATTGGCCGCGACCCGGGTCGCCCGGACGTACTCCAGGCGCGTCGCGAGCAGCGCCCGGAGCACGCGCCCCCCATCCATCGGGAAGGCGGGAATCAGATTGAAAACGGCCACGACGACGTTGAAGGAGAAGAGGCGCGCCAGGAAGCTTCGCTCGAGCAAGACGGGGTCGCCGAAGTTCTCGGATGAGGCTTGCATGAAGAGGAAAAGCACCCCGGCGATCAGCACGTTGACGAAAGGCCCCGCGAGCGCGATGGCCAACTCCTGAAGCGGCTTCTGGGGGATGCGGTCGAGGCGCGCCACTCCCCCGATGGGGAGCAGCGTGATGTCCCGGGTCACAACGCCGTAGCGCCGCCCCATCAGCGCGTGCCCCAGCTCGTGGAGCAACACGCAGCCGAAGGCCGAGAGGATGAATCCGACGCCCCGCGCCGCCTGTAGGGTGCCGCCCCCTCGGGCATAGCTCGCCCAGAAGAGCCACACGAGAAAGAGCAGGAACGTCGCGTGGATCCGGATCGGAATCCCGGCCACGTTCGCGATCCTCCAGGACCAGCGCATGGCGGATCAGCGGGCGGGCAGCCCGGCGCGGGTTGCGCTCACGCGGCGGGTGCCGGCTTCAGCCGGATCGCGACCGGAGCCGTGAGGGTGACCTTGAGCTTCTGGCCGGCCGGCAACACGATCTGGTCTCCCTTGGTCGCGACGGCCACCCCTGTTCCGAGCACCGCGCCAACCGCCGCACCCTTCACGATGCTCTTCTTTCCACCCAGGATCCCGCCCACGATCCCTCCGGCCACGGCGCCGCCGCCGATCTCCTTGGCGCTCTCCTTCGCCTGCCCCTTGCCTTTGAGCCGGAAGGGCTCACAGGAGATCGCGTAGCTCGTGCCGTCGCTCATCGCGAGCTCCGTGAAACGGAGCGTGAGCTCCGCGCCGCCCGCAATCCGACCCGCGGGATCGATGTGGGTGACCTGTCCCTGAATTGTCGCGCCGGCCGGAACGATGGTCTTTTCGTTGACTCGGACCGGCTCGAGGGTGCGCAGGGTGACCGGATCCCCGACTTTGTTCCTGCCGGTGTCGATCGTGTTCTGCAACGCGCCCACGAAGGCGGTCCCGGCGGTCAGCGTCTCCTCCTTTTCCTTCTCGGCGACCGCGGCGTTCCGGCCGCAGCCTCCGGCCGATGCGAGAAGGAACGCAAGCGCGGACGCGAGCGCGGCGGGTCGGTGGAGCCGCACGGCGAGGGATGGTTTCATGTGAGCCCTCCTGGCTTCTTGCCGGCGACCCAACGGCCGCCGGCCGGGTGAGAAACTCCTTCACACGTCTTCGCGTGAACCCATGATGCCCCAGAGATCGCTGAAATGCATCCTTCCGGCGCGGCTACTGCGAGAGGTGGCGCTTGAGCCAGGCGTGGACTTCGCGGTTCCAGACGAGGGAGTTCTGCGGTTTCAAGATCCAGTGATTCTCGTCGGGGAAGAACACGAGGCGCGCTTCCAGCCCCTTGGCCTTGTAGATATTGAAGACCGCAAGCGCCTGCGTGTGCGGGACGCGGTAGTCGCGCTCGCCGTGGATCACGAGCATCGGGGAGCTGAACCCACGCGCGAAGCGAGCCGGGTTCCACCGGTCGATCGCGTCGAGATTGTCCCACGGCTCGCCACCGTAGGACTTGTGGCGTCCCTGGGTGATATCGCTCGCGTATTCGGCGAGAAGGTCGAAGACCCCCGCATGGTTGATGAGGCACGCGAACCGGTCGGTGTTTCCCGCGATCCAGCAGACGAGGTACCCGCCGTAGCTCCCGCCGGCCGCGCCCATGCGCTTCTCGTCGATGAATCCCGATTCGAGAAGCACGTCGGTGGCACGCATGATGTCCGTGAACGGCTTATCGCCATGCCCCCCTTGGATGCAGGCCGCAAAGTCCTGCCCCCACGAAGTGGAGCCGTGGAAATTGACGCAGGCGACGACGTAACCGGGAGCCGCGAATGCCTGCGGGTTCCAGCGGAAGTGAAAATTGTCCCCGGCAATCCCATGCGGCCCACCGTGGATGACGTGGACGAGCGGCCATTTCCGCGCGGGATCGAAACCCGGCGGAAGCACGACGAACATCTGCACGCGATCGCCCCCCGCGCCTGCGAACTCGACCTCGCGCACCTCGCCCAGGGCGACCTCGTTCATCAGCGCGTCGTTGAAGTGCGTCAGCTTCCGGAATCCGCCTCCGTCGAGCTTGCACGACGCCGCCTCGGGCGGTGAGGAGAGCGACTGCACGGTGAAGTAGACCCGTCCATCCCGCCCGATGCGGAGCCCCGAGATCGTCCCGGCTTCGAGCAGGGGCTTCGGGGATCCACCACCCCTTCCCAGCACGTACAGGAGGACGCGTCCGCGATCCTCCGCCTCGAGGAGCAGGGTGCCGTCGGGCGCATGCTCCCATGCGGCCGGCGACCGGTCCCAGTCTTCGGTGAGCACGGTGTGCGTTCCCGCCGCGCGGTCGTACCGCACGATCCGCACCTTATCGGCGTAGAAGTAGGGGTCGCGCTGCATGCCGTAGACGATCGATTTTCCATCCGGTGAGTATCGCGGCCGAATGCAATCGGCCGAATTGGCGGGAGCCCCTTCCGGGGTCAGACACCGGACCGGGCCCTTCCCCGTCGCCGCCACGGTGTAGACCGCCCAGCGGAGGAGGTGGTGCGGCGGGAGGCTCGAGTTCGCGGAAAAGGCGATCTCCGTCCCGTCGGGAGAAATATCGTACTGCCCGGCGGGCTCCATGAGATCGAACCAGCCGGTTCCGGAGGGCGTGAGGTCAGTCAGCTGGCGGGTCAGCAGATCGAACACGAAAAGATGCGGCCGTTCCCCGTCCAGGAGCCACCGATCCCAGTACCGGTAGACCCGGTCCTCGGTGACGTGGACCTTGACCGGATCTTTCCCGCGCTTCTCGAGCAGCTCCTTCGTCCCCTCCGGAGTCGGAGCTTCCTCGAGGAGCATCGCAAGGAACGCGATCCTTTTCCCATCCGGAAACCATTTCGGGTCGAGGACGCCGAGCGGAAGATCGGTCAGGCGCTCGGCCTCCCCCCCGTCGAGCGGCATGATGTGGAGCTGCGGCTTCTCCTCCCCCCGGACCCGCGTGAAGGAGATCCACTGGCCGTCCGGAGACACGGAGGGATCGGAGCTGGCGTACTCCTCCGAGGTGAGCGGGCGCTGCTCGGCCCCGTCCGTGGGAACCAGCCACAGGCGGGGCTTCCCCTTGTTGGCCTCGACATCGAAGGTCGTGACGGAAACGATGATCCCGTCGCCGTCCGGCGTTGGTTGCGGCGCGCCCACGCGGGCGATCTTCCAAAGATCCTCGGGGGTGAGCCTGTGCTTGGCCGGATTGCCGGCGGGGTAGAGGAGGGTGGTCTGGCTGTCGGCGACGTGCACATGACCTCCGGCGGGGACCGGGAGCCCCGAATGCGGGGAGAGGTTCAAGACACTCGGAATCCCTTACTCTAGCGCGGTCGCTTGCACAATTCCAGCCCGCACTTCACCAGACTGGACCAAGTGGATCCGAGCCTGGGCCAGCTCGCGAAGGGCTTCGGTGCCCGTCTGCCGGTCCACCGGGCGCGTGGCGTCCACGATCACGAAGACCAGGGCCTCGGGCAGGAGACGGCGCGCGTCGAGCGAGCTCCACCGGACGCAATAATCCAGGGCCAGGCCGGCCAGGTAGATCCGGGTGACTTCGCGCGCGCGCAAGTAACCGTCGAGGCCCGTCGGGTTTCGACCGGCGTTGTCCGAGAACCCGGAGTAGCTGTCGACCAGGGGGTCGTATCCCTTCCGGATCACGGCCTGGATTCGCGTCTGGTCCAGGCCCGGATGCAGCTCCGCGCCGCGGGTTCCCTGGACGCAGTGGTCGGGCCAGAAGGTCTGGGGGAGCCCTCCCAGGACCCCCCGATCGAAGGGCTTCTTGCCCGGGTGCTGGCTCGCGAAGCTCAGGTGGTCCTTGGGATGCCAGTCCTGGGTCGCTACCCGGATCGCAAAGAGCGGCATCAACGCGTTGATGATCGGCACGACCTCCGCGCCCCCCGGGACGGGAAGCTCATCGGCCTCTGAGATGAATCCGTTTTGAACGTCGACGACGACAAGCGCTGAATTCTCGCTCATTCCGCTCTCGCCTCCTCGGTGAGCCTGAGCCTCAGCTCGTGGAGCTTTGGACTCAACGAAACCCGATATCGGTGCGGGTTCATCAAACGAAGGCATCCCTCGGGGAGGCACCGGAGCTCTTTTCCAGCCCGCTTCGCGAGCGCGGGAAGCGCCGCGGGACCGCACGTCCGCGAGCCGCGATCCATCGCCACCGTGCGGAGATCCTCAAGCCGCGTACCGCTCGGAATCGGAGCGTGGCGAAGCGGGTGACTCGGATCGAAAACTTGAGCGCCGGGACCAATCGTCTCTCCCTCCAGCGCGATCACGTCCATTTCGAACCCACCGTCCGGGCGGATCACGCGCCACAAGCGCTTCTTCCCGGGAATGGTGCCCTTCGAAGGATCGCCGCTCACCTTGACTTTGGGTTGGCCTCCGATTTCCACAAGCTTGTAGATGCCGCCGAGCGCCCCGCCCCCTTCCCCGGCTCCGGTCACGAGCCGGGTCCCCACACCGTAGAGATCCACCCGCCCGCCTTCCGAGCGGATGGATTGGATCACGTGCTCGTCCAGCTCGTTCGAGGCGAGGATCTTCACATGGTGAAGCCCCGCTTCGTCGAGGAGCCGCCGCGATTCCCGGCTCAGATAGGCGAGATCTCCCGAATCGAGCCGCACCCCCGACAGCTGGTGCCCATTCGCGGCCAGCTCTCTTGCGACCGTGATCGCGTTCGGGATCCCGCTCCGGAGCGTGTCGTAGGTATCCACGAGCAGCACGCAGGCGTCCGGGAATGCGGTCGCGTACGCGCGAAACGCCTCCAGCTCGCTTGGGAACGACATCACCCAGCTGTGCGCCTGGGTTCCCGCCACGGGAAGACCGAACGCCTTCCCCGCGGCGAGACTACTGGTCGTGAGCACGCCGCCGACCGCGGCGGCGCGTGTCGCCGATATCGCGCCGTCCGGCCCCTGCGCGCGCCTCGTTCCGAACTCCACGACCTTGGCGGGCGCCGCGGCCCGCACCACGCGCGAGGCCTTGGTCGCGATCAGGGTTTGAAAATTGACGATATTCAAGAGCGCGGTTTCAACGACCTGGACTTCCGCCAGCGCCCCTTCCACGGTGAGGATCGGCTCGTGCGGAAAGACCGCCGTCCCCTCGGGCACGGCGGTGACGGTTCCCTTGAAGCGGAGCGACGAGAGATACGCGAGGAAGGGACCGCGGAACAGGCCGATCGACTCGACGTAGTCCAGATCGTCTTCGCGGAACTTCAACGATTGCAGGAATTCGAGCGCCGGGTCCAGACCGGCCATCACCGCGTATCCGCCCTGGAACGGGAGCTCGCGGAAGAACAGATCGAATGTCGCGGGAAGCTGGTGCATGTCTTGCTCGAAATATCCCGCGAGCATCGTCAGCTCGTAGAGATCCGTCAGCAGGGCGGGCGGCGCCACGGCGTCTCCCCCTCGGGGGTCAGAAACGGAATAGGGCCGCGATCGGTCCCGAACCGGGCATCGAAGCGCGCGGGACCACGTACACTTCTCCGCCACGTCGGAGCGATTCTTCGGCGACGTCGTCCAGCACGTCGGCGTCGTCCGCGTCCATCTGCCGCTGGTGAATCTGGATCGATCCCGTCTTGCGGTCGAGAAGCCCCCACACCGATTCCTCTTCGGCAACCAAGAGGCACTGCACGCGCCCGGTCACCGCGGCCGCGGCGATCTCCTCGAGCCGCTCCGACGCGCGGCCCGTTCCGACCCGCTCGCGGTACCGCGCCACCCAGGTATCGATACGGCTTTGAAACACCCGGCTCACGAGCGGCCACGCTTCCGCGTGGATCTCGTCGGGGTTCGCGCGCTCGTAGTTTCCCTCGAGCCCGACCTCGAGAAGGTCGGGGTAGCGGTTCACCTGCCTGTAGATCGGGTGGTAGTACTTGACGGCAGCGATCAGGAGCGGCACCCGCTCGTCGCGGAGATACTCGTGGAGACCCCGGTCGATGGCGTTGAAGAAACGAACCAGCGTTTCCTTTTTGCGCTCCTTGCCGGGCCCCCTGCCGTGAAACACGCCTCCCTGGGCCCACCCGCCGGCGGCGGAGAAGGACCGGTCGTAATCGGGAACCCCGAGCGCCTCGCGGAGGCTCGACGGAACCCCGTGCAGGTTCACGGCTCCCGCGCCGAATGGGCTTCCCTCATAGAGGCTCACCGCCTTTTGGCTGACCGCGAGGACGAGATACCGGCGGTTCGAGTGGAGGAACTTGAGCAGAGGCTTCGTGTGATACGTGTCCGCGACGACGACGAGCTCCGGAACGGGGATCGGGAGACGGTACGCGGCCGTCGAATTCTCCGACCGAAAGAGCGCGAGGCCGTCGAGCGAATACTCCCAGTGCCGATCGCCCTCGAGCCGGCGCAGAGGCTCCAGAAACGCCTTCGCGTCGCGGCTCTTGTACCGCGTGCCGAGAAGCTCCCCCGCCTGATGGAGCAGCGCGCGGAAGCGCACCGGATCCTGCTTCCATTCCGGATGACGGCGATGCGTCGGAAGGTAGAGCGACAGGCGCGGCCCCGGGCCGTCGGCCACCAGCAGACGTTGCAGCTCTTCGGCCCGGAAGGACTGGATCATGGCCCTTTACGGAGAAGATCTCCCAGCGGTTACGCGGGCTTCGGCGCGGGCGGCGGGAGCGCGCGTGCCTCGACGATGGACGCAAAACCGCATGTCTTATGGGTGCTGTCGCAAAACGGCTTGTTCGAGGACTGACCACACCGACATAAGGAGATCATCGTGCGCCCGGCCAGATCGAACGGCCTCCCTTCCTGATCGACGATCGTGAAATCCCCCTCGACTCGGATCGAGCCATTGTTTCGAATCGTGATGGTGGCTCCCGGCATGAATCCTCCTGGTCGTGCGCGCGATCCCGGGGGCGGGTGACCGCCGCCACGGGGAATGGATTCAGTATAAACGCTTTCGGGAGTAGTTCGTCTGGTTTCGCATGGGCTCGCGTAGGTTCGTGCAGTTCCCCTAGACGCGCCCGGGCCAGCGGGTTCCCGAAGCTACCGGGGGGGCGACGTGGTTCGCTCAGGTTCGTCAGGTTTCGCCCTAGGTTCGCCCAGGAAAGCTCTCGGTTAAGCAGTCGATTTCGAGATTTCTGATGCCCGAACGGTTATATCCTTAAAGGAGTTTCTGAGGCGCATTGCGCCCACGAGCTCCAATCGCTCGCTTTTCCCCGATCTCCCCGTTGTTGCGTTCGTGGGAGGGTCGGCGGACGGCATTCTCCTATCCGTCCCCCATCGGGGAAACGGGGCGAGTCTTCATGGGAGGGTCGTCCGATGTATGCCCGAATTCCGGTCGCCCTGGCTATTCTTTTGCTCTTCATCCTCGCAGGGGCCACGAATTCGGAAGCAGCACCGTCCGCCGCGGATCGAGCAAACGAGGTCACGCTCGCGCAGAGTCCCTCGGAGCGCGCGCGAGCCGTGAGCGCCCCGGTCCTGTTCGCGCCCGCGCCGATGTCCGTTCCGCAAGGGACGACCGCGGACCAGTACCTCTACGCGACGGACGGGGACGGAGACCCGATCACCTTTTCCAAGACCTTCGGCCCGTCCTACATGACCGTAACCACGATCTATCCGAGCCACGGCTACGCCACGGGAAACGTGCACCTCGCGCCCTCCTTCGATGACGTGGGCACGGCAACCGGGGGGATCGCGGCGAGCGACGGGTCCTCCACCTCTACCGCGACGCTGGACATCACGGTGACCCCCAACAGGGCGCCGATCCTGGACCAGCCGTCCCCGATGAGCGGAGGGGCGGGCCAGACGATCGAGCAGACCCTGACCGCGAGCGATCCCGACCGGAATCTCCTCTCCTTTTCCAAGGTATCCGGCCCCGCGTATATGTCGGTCCAGACGCTCGAAGCCTCGCCGAGCGGGGCGACGGGTCTCGTTCGTCTGTCCCCTAGCGCCTCGGATATTGGATCGAGCACGGGGACGGTGGGGGTAAGCGACGGAATACTGATGGATCAGAAGTCGTTCTCGATCGCGATCCGGACGAACACGGCTCCGCAGATCGAGTCCATCGACACGCTCTTCGTGACCCCGGGGTCGACCGTCGACCGTTCGGTATTCGCGAGCGACGCGGACGGAGACCCGATCACCTTTTCCAAGGTCTTCGGTCCCGCCTGGATGACCGTTTCCACGGCGAGTCCGGG